>NZ_DAOKZA010000068.1:0-13610 GCF_035325925.1 Azohydromonas sp.
CGCTCGCTGATGCTGGTCACCGCGCTGGCGCCGCACATCGGCTACGACCGCGCCGCCGAGATCGCCAAGGCGGCGCACCGCGACGGGTCGAGCCTGCGCGACGCGGCGATCGCGTCGGGCCTCGTCGGCGCCGAACAGTTCGACGCCTGGGTGCAGGTCGACGCCATGCTCGGACCACGGCCCTGAAGCGCCGGCCGGCCGCGCGGCGGCGCGAGGCGGTCGAAGCGCTCGACGCACCAGTCGTCGCCCCAGAGCACCATGCGCGTGTCGAGGTCGTCGAACGCGTCGGGCGGCGCATCGGCGCCGAGGTAGCGCAGGCTGCGCCGGCTGCAGCGCACGAAGCCTAGGTGGTGGCGGCGGCCGATCGAGCGCCACAGCGCGTGCGCGGCCGGCGACTGCCGCGCGCCGCTGACCAGGCACACGCCGCCGTCGAGCATCCAGCCGTAGACGTGGCTCGCCAGCCCGCGCCGCTGGTACGCCGGCGCGAACTTCGAGTGCGGCGACAGCACCGCGCCGCGGCTTCGACGGTCGATCCCGTCGAGCCGCCGGAACACCGTGTACCCGGCCAGCCGCCGCTGCGCGAGGTCCTCGACGTAGACGAACACGCTGCCGTCGGTGCAGCGGAATCGCGCGGCGAAACCCGGCAGGCGCGCCGTGTGGCGCACCGGCTGCAACTGCGTGGCCTGGTCGCGCAGCCGATGCTGCAGCGCCGCGAGTTCGTCGTCGATCTGCGCGGCGGTGTAGTGCACGTCGATGCGCATGGCTACAACCCGACGCGGCGCAGTGACGCGACGCCGCCGGCCTGCGCTTCGTTCGCCGCCGCGGGCGCGGCCTTGCCCGCGCCAGCGTCGGCGCCGCCGAGCCACGCGCCGCTGCACAACCCGGCCGGCGGCGCCGCGGCGCGCACGAAACCGCTGGTGGGCCAGTCGGCACGGCGCACGTCGAGCCCGGCGTAGACGCCGTAGCCGGCGCCGGCGCGGATCTGCCCGCCGGCCTGCAGGCTCTCGCCGGCGCGCACCGCGCCGTCGGCGGCGATGTCGCCGCGCGCCGCGATGCCCCAGCCGGCCTCCAGGTGGAGTCCGGCGCGGACGTCGCCGCCGCAGGCGATGCCGTCGCCGGCGCGCACACTGTCGCCGCCCTCGATCGACGCCCCGACCCGCAGCCCCTTGCCGACGACGAGGCGCTCGGCGCAGTGCAGGTCGCCCGCCACCGAGGCGCTGCCGTCGACCGTGACGCGCCCTTCGCAGCGCAGGTCGCGCCCGATGCGCGCGTCGCCGCGGCACTCGATCGCGCCGCCGACGTCGACGCTCGAGGCCACGCGCAAGTCGCCGCCGCACGCCACCCGCTGCCCTGCTCGCAGCCCGCCGCCGCAGCGCAGGTCGTCGGCGGCGATCACCGAGCCGCCGGCGACCACGCCGCCGCCGGCCGAGATCGACCGCCCCGCGCGCAGCACCGAGCCCACCTCGACGTGGCCGCGCGCCTCGATCGTCCCGGCGAACACCACCGCCTCGGCGTCGAGGTGGTCGACGACCAGCCGCTCGTGCGTCGACCCGAACTGGTCGAGCAGCCAGCAGGCGTCGTCGACGCGACCCGCGGCGACCAGCGCGTCGAGCAGTTGCTGGTAGCTCGCCCCCTGCATCCCGTGGCGCAGGTACCAGCGCCACCCGGGCGCGCACGGGCGCTTGGCCCGGATGAAGTCAACGGTGAGGTCCATCGCGCGACTCCGCAAGCTGCCGCGGTGCGGCGGGGGGGACGTCGGCGGCCCGCCGGCGCGCGGGCGGCGTCGACGGGGCGTCGCCGTGCCCGTCGAGCACGGCGTCGATGCGCAGGCGTCCCGGCGGCCAGCCGGGCACCGAGACCACCGCCGACGGCGCGAGCAGCGCCGAACGCAGCGCGCGCCCGACGGCCGAGAACGGCGACACCGAGCGCTCGGCCGCAGCGTCGCGCGGGTCGGCCAGCACCACGGTGCGACTGCGCCCCGAGTGCAGGTCGGTCACCTGCAGCGCGCGGCGCGGTGCGCCGGCGTCGCGATGGCGCCGCCGCTGCGCCGGCGCGCACGCCGCGTCGGTAGCCGACGGGCCGGTCGACGACACGCCGTGCCGATCGACCGCCGCATGCGGCAGCACCAGCAGGTCGCAGCGCAGCGCCGCGCGCAGCCTGGCGACCGGGTCGATGCCGAGCAGCCCGGCCAGCGCGGGCACGCGCGCACGGCGCACTACCACCAGGTCCGCCTGCGAGGCCTCGGCCTGCGCGACGAGCGCGGCAACGAGCCCCTCGGCGAGGCGCACGTGCACCTGCGCCACCGGCAGGCGCGCCCGGTCGCGCAGCCAGCGCTCGACGTGGCGGCGCACCCGCTCGGCGAGGGCGCCGCTGCGCGTGTCGCGCGCCGTCGCCCCGACCCCGCGCCCGGCCAGCGCGCGCACCGCGTCGGCGTCGAGCACGTGCAACGCGTGCAACTCGGCGCGGGCGGCCACGTCGCCGACCGTCGCCCAGGCGTCGGCGTCGCGCGGCGCGTCGTCGACCGACAGCAGCGCACGCCGGTGGCCGACGCCGGGCGTCCTGACCAGCAGCACCGCACCGGGGCCGGCGCGCAGCAGCGTGCCCACGGCGCGCCACGTCGCCTTGTCGCCGTCGGCCGCGTCGTCGACGACGACCAGGTCGATACGCTGCGCGACGTGCACTGCCTGTCGCGGCGTCAGCGACACCGCGTCGACATGGTCGAGCCCGAAGCGGCGCTGCAGCCGCGCCGGCAGGCGCGGATCACCCAGCGGCACGCCGCCTGCCGCGACGCGCTGGCGGATCGAGGCGACGCCGAGCACGGTCAGCCGGCCGCCGGCGCGCGACGCGATGTGCGCGGCCTTGCGCAGGGCGTCGCTGTCGGGCCGGTCGACGAGCGCTGCGACGGTGTCGAAGTTGGACATCCCCATCTCCCCGTGGCCGGCACCGGCGCAGCCGGGCTGCACCGTCGACGGCGGCTGGTCGATGCCCGTGGCCGCCGCACGCTGGTGCGTGGGTCGCGGCCGTCGGGATCGACCGGATGCGAACGTGCAGGGGGGCGGACGTCCCGCGAGGCGGGAGGCGCGATCAGCGCCCGGCGTGCCGGGCCCGACTCGCGCCGAGGCGTGTCAACGATGAGCTCTTCGAAGGCCGCCGCACCACTGCGATCGAGGCGACGCCGTGACAGCCCGGGCGGCCGCGCGGCGACGCGTCACTGGGGGTGTGCCCGGCGACCTGTGCTGTGTGGAGAAGCGGGGGTCGCCGGGCTCAGGGATGTGCGGCCAGCCCTTGCCGCCGCGCGGGGCGTGTGCAAGGCTGTCGCTCGAGCGCACGGCCCGACGCGACCGCGGGCGTGGCCGCGGTGACGTTGCAGGGCAAGGCGGGCTGGGCGAGCATGGACGAGATTGTAGGCCGCCATCCCCGACCTTGCGCCGCGTGCCGGCATTCGCGCGGGTCGCCCGGCGCCGGCCAAGGCGTCGTCGTGCGCGTGCCGGATGCCTGCCCAGGACGCGCGGGCCGCGGGCCGGCCACCGTCGTGATGTTCGAGCGACGATCAGTCGCCGGCCAGCAGCGCGCGCAGTGCGTCCTCGTCGATCACCGCGACGCCCAGCTCGCGCGCCTTGTCGAGCTTGCTGCCGGCCTCGGCCCCGGCGACGACGAGGTGCGTCTTCTTCGACACCGACGCCGAGACCTTGCCCCCGGCGGCCTCGATCAGCGCCTTGGCCTCGTCGCGCGACAGCGTGGGCAGCGTGCCGGTGAGCACCAGCGTCTTGCCGGCCAGCGGCAACGCGTCGGCCGGCGGCGCGCCGTCGTGTTCGTCCCAGCGCACGCCGGCGGCGCGCAGCTGCTCGACGACCTCGCGGTGGTGCGGCTGGTCGAAGAAGGTGCGGATGCTCTGCGCGACCACCGGCCCGACGTCGCGCACCTGCAGCAGCTCGTCGACCGACGCGTCCATGATGCGGTCGATCGAGCCGAAGTGGCGCGCCAGGTCCTTCGCGGTCGCCTCGCCGACGTGGCGGATGCCCAGCGCGTAGAGGAAGCGCGCCAGCGTCGTGTGCTTGCTGCGTTCGAGCGCGGCGACCAGGTTGGCGGCGCTCCTGTCGGCCATGCGCTCGAGCGCGGCGAGCTGGGCCACGCCGAGCTTGTACAGCTCGGGCAGCGTGCGGATCAGCCCGCCGTCGACCAGCTGGTCGACGAGCCTGTCGCCCAGCCCCTCGATGTCCATCGCGCGGCGGCTGGCGAAGTGCAGCAGCGCCTGCTTGCGCTGCGCGGCGCAGTACAGCCCGCCGCTGCAGCGCCAGTCGACCTCGCCCGGCTCGCGCACGATCTGGCTGCCGCACACCGGGCAGCGCCCGCGCAGCAGCGCGTGCATGTCGAACGGCGGCCCGGCGTCGAGCGGGCGACGGTCGGGCACGACACCGACCACCTCCGGGATCACGTCGCCGGCGCGGCGCACGATCACCGTGTCGCCGACGCGAACGTCCTTGCGCCGTGCCTCGTCCTCGTTGTGCAGCGTCGCGTTGCTCACCGTCGTGCCGCCGACGAACACCGGCTCGAGCTTGGCCACCGGCGTGAGCTTGCCGGTGCGCCCGACCTGCACCTCGATGCCGCGCAGCACCGTCATCTGTTCCTGCGCCGGGTACTTGTGCGCCACCGCCCAGCGCGGCTCGCGCGTGACGAAGCCCAGCGCGCGCTGCTGGTCGAGCCGGTTGACCTTGTAGACGACGCCGTCGATGTCGAACGGCAGCACGTCGCGCAGCGCCGCGACCTCGCGGTGGAACGCCACCAGCCCGTCGGCGCCGCGCACCACCGCGCGGTGCGGCTCGACCGGCACGCCCATCGCCGCCAGCGCGTCCAGCGTGGCGCCGTGCGTGGCCGGTGTGCCCCAGCCGCGCACCTCGCCGAGGCCGTAGGCGAAGAAGCTCAGCGGCCGCTCGCGCGCCACGGCCGGGTCGAGCTGGCGCACCGCACCGGCGGCGGCGTTGCGCGGATTCACGAAGGTCTTGCCGCCGCGCTGGCGCTGGCGTGCGTTCAGCGCCTCGAAGTCGTCGCGGCGCATGTAGACCTCGCCGCGCACCTCGAGCACCGGCGCCGCGACGCCGGCCAGCCGCAGCGGGATCGCGCCGATCGTGCGCACGTTGCGGGTCACGTCCTCGCCGGTCTCGCCGTCGCCGCGCGTGGCCGCCTGCACCAGCACGCCGCCTTCGTAGCGCAGGTTGATCGCCAGCCCGTCGAACTTCAGCTCGCAGGCGTACTCGACCGCCGCGTCGCCGTCGGCCAGGCCCAGCTCGCGCCGCACGCGGGCGTCGAACGCGCGCGCGCCGCCCGCGGTGGTGTCGGTCTCGGTGCGGATGCTGAGCATCGGCACCGCGTGGCGCACCGGCGTGAAGCCCTCGAGCGCCGCGCCGCCGACGCGCTGCGTCGGGCTGTCGGGCGTGCGCAGCCGCGGGTGTTCGGCCTCGATCGCCTGCAGCTCGCGGAACAGCCGGTCGTACTCGGCGTCGGGGATCTCCGGCGCGTCGAGCACGTAGTAGCGGTGGTCGTGGTGCTGGATCAGCGCGCGCAACTCGGCGGCGCGCTGCGCGGGGTCGGCGGCGGCTGACATCGCCGGCGATTGTCGGCCAAGGCCGACGCCTGCGGCGGGCCCTGGGGTTGCCCGGGTGGCGGCCCCTGCGGCGCGCGCGTACGCTCGCGCCCGCCGCCCGGCCGGCGCCCATTCCCCCGGAGACCGTCTTGAACACCGACACGATGCCCCGACCGATCCTCGAGCATGTCTACGACCACGAGGCCCGCACCCCCGAGCGCGTGTACCTGACGCAGCCGGTGGGCGGCGGGCGTGTCGTCGACTACACCTGGGCGCAGGCGCTCGACCAGGCGCGGCGCATGGCGGCGCACCTGCAGTCGATGGGGCTGCCGCGCGGCGCGAAGGTGGCGATGCTGTCGAAGAACTGCGCGCACTTCGTGATCACCGAACTGGCGATCTGGATCGGCGGCTACACGACGGTGGCGATCTTCCCCACCGAGAAGGCCGAGACGATCCGCTACGTGCTCGAGCACAGCGAGGCCAGCGCGCTGTTCGTCGGCAAGCTCGACACCTGGGACGACCAGCGCGCCGGCGTGCCGGCGTCGCTGCCGTGCATCGCGCTGCCGCTGGCGCCGGCGTCGGCGCTGGCCTCCGGGATGCCGAAGTGGGACGACCTGATCGCGCGCACCGCGCCGCTGGCCGGGCGCATCCAGCGCGACCCCGACGACCTGGCGATGCTGCTGTACACCTCCGGCTCGACCGGCACGCCCAAGGGCGTGATGTCGAGCTTCCGCGCGTTCTCGGCCGCGGCCGAGGGCTTCGCCAGGTTCTCGCGCGAGCGCACCGGGCCCGACGTCGACGGGCGGCTGCTGTCGTACCTGCCGCTGGCGCACAGCTTCGAGCGCTCGTGCGTCGAGGGCGCATCGCTGGTCGACGGGCGCACGCAGGTGTTCTTCGCCGAGTCGCTCGACACCTTCCTCGCCGACCTGCAGCGTGCACGCCCTACGCTGTTCATCTCGGTGCCGCGGCTGTGGCTGAAATTCCAGCAGGGCGTGTTCGCGAAGATGCCGGCGCACAAGCTCGAGCGGCTGCTGAAGATCCCCCTCCTCGGGCGCGTCGTCGCGAAGAAGGTGCTCAAGGGGCTCGGGCTCGACTCGGCGCTGGCGGCGTTCAGCGGCTCGGCGCCGCTGCCACCCGACCTGATCCGCTGGTACGAGCGGCTGGGCCTGAAGGTGCTCGAGGGCTACGGCATGAGCGAGGACAACTCGTTCTCACACGCGTCGACCGAGACGCAGCACGAGCCCGGCTACGTCGGCGTCGCGATGCCCGGTGTGCTGGTGCGCATCGCCGCCGACGGCGAGGTCCTGATCAAGTCGCCGGCGCAGTTCAGCGGCTACTACAAGCAGCCCGAGCTGAGCGCCACCTCGTTCACCGAAGACGGGTTCTTCCGCACCGGCGACCTCGGCGAGCGCCGCGCCGACGGGCTGCTGAAGATCACCGGCCGCGCGAAGGAGTTGTTCAAGACCGCCAAGGGCAAGTACGTCGCGCCGGCGCCGATCGAGAACCTGATCAACGCGAACCCGATGATCGAGCTGTCGATGGTCTCGGGCGTCGGCCACCCGGCCGCGTACGCGCTGGTCGTGCTCGCCGAGGACCTGCGGCCGAAGGTGTCGGATCCCGCGGTGCGCGCCGAGGTGCAGCGCGAGCTCGAGGCGCTGCTCGTGCGTGTCAACGCGCAGCTGTCGGACTACGAGAAGCTGCAGATGATCGTCGTCGCCAGGGAGCCGTGGACGATCGAGAACGGCTGCCTGACGCCGACGATGAAGATCAAGCGCGCCGGCATCGAGAAGGCGATCGCCGCGCAGGTCGAGCGCTGGTACGCCGACGGCCACCGCGTGGTGTGGGCGTGACCGCCGGCGCGGTCGGCATCCGCCACGGCGGCGACCGCGTCGCGCAGGCGCTGGTCGCGCACGGCGTGACGCACCTGTACACGCTGTGCGGCGGCCACATCTCGCCGATCCTCGCCGGTGCGAAGGCGCGCGGCGTGCGCGTCGTCGACGTGCGCGACGAGGCCACCGCGGTGTTCGCCGCCGACGCCGCGGCGCGGCTGTCGGGCCGCCCCGGCGTGGCCGCGGTGACCGCCGGCCCCGGCATCACCAACACCATCACCGCGCTGAAGAACGCGCAGCTCGCGCAGTCGCCGCTGGTGCTGATCGGCGGCGCGGCGCCGACGGCGCTGCAGGGCCGCGGCGCGCTGCAGGACATCGACCAGCGCCCGCTCGTCGAGCCGCACGTCAAGCGCTTCCTGAAACTGCGGCGCGTGCGCGACCTGGCACCGGCGGTGGCCGAAGCCTTCGCGCTGGCGCGCACCGGCGTGCCCGGGCCGGTGTTCATCGAGTGCCCGGTCGACCTGCTGTACGACGAGGCGTCGATCCGCCAGTGGTACGCCGACGCCGCCGGCAAGGGCACGGGGCTGGCCGACCGCGCGCTGCGCTGGTACCTGAACCGCCACGCCGCACGCGTGTTCGCCGGCAGCGACACCGCGCCGACGCCGACGCCGCGCCCGGTCGACCCGCCGCGCCCCGATGCGCCGGCCCTGCGACACGCGCTCGCCGCGCTGCAGCGTGCCGAGCGGCCGCTGATGGTGCTCGGCAGCCAGGCGGTGGTCGAGGCCGCAGAGGTCGACGCACTGGTGCGCGCGGTCGATGCACTGGGCGTGCCGGTGTACCTGTCGGGCATGGCACGCGGGCTGCTCGGGCGCAGTCACCCGCTGCAGATGCGGCACGCGCGCCGCCTCGCGCTGCGCGAGGCCGACTGCGTGCTGCTGGCCGGCGTGCCGTGCGACTTCCGCCTCGACTACGGCCGTCACGTGCGACGCAGCGCGACGCTGCTCGCTGCCAACCGCAGCGCGAGGGACGCGCGGCTGAACCGCCGGCCCGACGTCGCGCTGATCGGCGACGCCGGCCACGCGATCCGCGAGCTCGCCGCCAAGCGCGGCGCGGCGGGCGCCTCCTGGGCCGCGTGGATCGACACGCTGCGTGCGCGCGACACGGCACGCGAGGCCGACATCGACCGCGACGCCGGCGTGCACGGCGAGCACGTCAACCCGCTGGCGCTGTTGCGGGCCCTCGACGCCGAAGCCGCCGACGACGCGGTGTTCGTCGCCGACGGCGGCGACTTCGTCGCCACCGCCAGCTACGTGCTGCGCCCGCGCGGCCCGCTGGCGTGGCTGGACCCCGGCGCCTTCGGCACGCTCGGCGTGGGCGCCGGCTTCGCGCTCGGCGCGGCCGCAGCGCGCCCCGGGCGCGAGGTGTGGATCGTGTTCGGCGACGGTGCCTGTGGCTGGAGCCTGGCCGAGTTCGACAGCTTCGTGCGCCAGGGGCTGCCGGTGATCGCCGTGGTCGGCAACGACGCCGGCTGGACGCAGATCGCGCGCGAGCAGGTCAAGATGCTCGGCGACGACGTCGGCACCGTGCTCGGGCGCACCGCGTACCACGACGTGGCCGCCGGTTTCGGGGCCGCCGGCATCGAGGTGCGCCGCGACGACGAGGTGCCGGCGGCGCTGCAGCGCGCGCGCCGCATCGCCCGCGAGGGACGGCCGGTGCTGGTCAACGTGTGGCTCGACAAGACCGCGTTCCGCGAGGGCTCGCTGTCGATGTGACGACGCGCAAGGCGGCGCCCGGGCCGGGGCGTGCGCCAGCATGGTCGGCACCCGGATCCGGCGCGATCCGACGGCCCTCTGCACGCCGGCGTCGCCGGCGAACGACGCGGACCAGCCCCGGGCGGGGCGCTCAGCTGAACAGCCGCCTGGCCGCCGGCGTGCCGGCGGCGAGGTCGCGCTGCTCGAGCGCGCGGTACAGCCGGCGCAGTTCCTCGTCGATGGTGGCGAAGGCGTGCAGCGAGATCGGCGCGCCGGCCTCGTCGACCAGCGACGCGTCGAGCTCTTCGGCGAGTTCGCGACCGACACGCTGCCAAGCGGCAAAGGGCTCGGCCGCCTCGTCGGTCTGCGGCACGTCGAGGCTGAGCGTCGCCTCGCGCAGCGCCGACTGGTTCGGGTCGTCGGCCAGCGCCGCCTGCGCGTCGAACGCCAGCACCAGCACCGGCGGCGCGCCGTCGCCCGCGCCCGGCAGCACCAGCCGTCCCGGCACCGCGCCGGGCACGAAGCCGTGGCGCGCGGCGCACTGCTGCAGGTAGCCGACCGACCAGGCCACCGAGTTCGCGCGCAGCTGCATCACCAGCTGCGCGTCGTGCGCCGACGCGAAGGCGTCGAGCTCGCGCGCCCGCGCGACGACGTCGAGCATGTCGGGGAAGTCGGGCGCCGCGCCGACGCCGTCGGCGAAGTCCTGCACCTTCTGCACGAACTCCGAGTACTCGATCTCGTTGAGCGCGCCGTGCCGGTTGGCCAGCTGCACGCCGGCCTGAAACTCGCGGTAGCGCCGCCCGGGCTGCGGGTGCTCCCACTCGCCGCCGTCGGCGTTCAGCGCTTCGATCAGGAACGGCTTGGTGCCGGCACGACGCGTCGGCGGCAGGTGCGACAGCACCGCGTCGCCGGTCACCGGCGCGTCGACGGCCAGCGTCGCGATCGCGTCGACCAGCGCGTCCAGCCGCGCCGCGCGGCGCTGCAGCACCGGGCGCGGCTCGACGCCCAGCATCGGCTCGACGCGCTCGCCGCCGTCGCCGGCCTCGCCGCCCAGCGACGGCTCCACGCGCCCCGCATCGACCGGCGGCACGTCGACGCGCGGTGCGTCGGCGCGGCGCGGCGCCGACCCACGCGCCGTCCACCACGCGTGCAGCGCCAGCACCGCGACCACCGCCAGCGCCGCGATCGCCAGGGCCGCGGTCAGCGTCATCGCCGCGCTCCGCGCCGCCTCACGCCGCCTCGGCCATGCCGACCGCCTCGTCCATGTCGACGGCGACGATGCGCGACACGCCCTGTTCGGGCATCGTCACGCCGACCAGCTGCTGCGCCATCTCCATCGCGATCTTGTTGTGGCTGATGAACAGGAACTGCGTGCCGGCGCTCATCTCGGTGACCAGCTTGCAGTAACGCTCGGTGTTGGCGTCGTCCAGCGGCGCGTCGACCTCGTCGAGCAGGCAGAACGGCGCCGGATTGAGCTGGAAGATCGCGAACACCAGCGCGATCGCGGTCAGCGCCTTCTCGCCACCGCTGAGCAGGTGGATCGTGCTGTTCTTCTTGCCCGGCGGCTGCGCCATCACTTGCACGCCGGCGTCGAGGATCTCGTCGCCGGTCATCACCAGCTTCGCGTTGCCGCCGCCGAACAGCGTCGGGAACATGCGCCCGAAGTGCGCGTTGACCTCGTCGAAGGTGGTCTTCAGCAGCTCGCGCGTCTCGAGGTCGATCTTGCGGATCGCGTCCTCGAGCGTGCGGATCGCCTCGGTCAGGTCGGCGTTCTGCGCGTCGAGGAAGGCCTTGCGCTCGCGCGCCGTGGTCAGCTCCTCGAGCGCGGCGAGGTTCACTGCGCCGAGCGCGGCGACCTCGCGCTGGATGCGGTCGATCTCGCCCTGCAGACCGGCGAGCCTGACGCCGCCGGCGTCGATGCCGCGCGCCAGCGCGTCGAGGTCGACGCCCGCCGCCTGCAGCTGCTCCAGGTACTGCGCGCCGCCGAGGGCGGCGGCCTGCTCGTCGAGCTGCAGCTTCGTGATGCGCTCGCGCATCGGCTCGAGGCTACGTTCGGCGGCCAGCCGCTGCTCGTCGCCGGCGCGCAGCCGCGCGGACAGGTCGTCGTAGCGGCTGCGCACCGCGCCCAGCGCCTGCTCGCGCTCGAGCTTGAGCGCCAGCGCGGTCTGCAGCCCGGCCTGCGCCGCGGCGTCGTCGAGCGTGGCCAGCTCGGCGCGCAGCTGCTCGGCCGAGCGCGCGTTGGCCTCGACCTGCGCCTGCGCGTCGTCGATCGCGCGCTGCAGCTCGTCGCGCCGCGCGGCCAGCGTGCGCGCGTCGAACTGCGCGGCCTGCGTGTCGCGCTCGAGCCGGCGCTGCTGCTCGCGCGCGCCGGCCAATGCACGCTCGGCGGCCAGCACCGCCTCGTCGAGCTCGGCGTGGCGCTCCTGCGTCGTCGCGAGCTGCATGTCGAGCTCCTCGAAGCGCGCCTCGCCGGTCGCGCGCCGCTCTTCGAGGGCCTCGAGCTGGGCGTCGACCTCGCCGAGCTCGTCGTCGAGCTGGCCGCGGCGCTGGCTCGCCGCGTCGGCCTGCTGCGCCAGCCGCAGCAGCTCGACTTGCAGCTGGTGCGCGCTCGTCTGCGCCTGCGAAGCCTCGCGCCGCGCCTGCGCCAGCCGCGCCGCGGCGTCGCTGTAGACGGCCTCGAGGCGCACCAGCGCGCTCCTCGCTTCGTCGGCGATCAGCGCCTGCGCGCGCCGCGCGGCGTCGAGGTTCTCGATCTCCTGCGCACGCGCGAGCATGCCCGCCTGCTCGGTGTCGGGCGCGTAGAACGCCACCGCGAACGGCGACACCGCGTGACCCTCGGGCGTCATGATCACCTCGCCGTGCGTCAGCTTGGGCCGCTGCGCGAGCGCCTCGTCGAGGTTGTCGGCGGTGTACACGCCCTCGAGCCAGTCCTCGAGCAGCGCCTGCAGCCCGGCGTCGCCCAGGCGCAGCCGCGCCGCCAGCCGCGGCAGCGTGCGGTGCGGGTCGGGGTGCGCCGCCGCCTGCGGCGTGTAGAACGCGAGCCGCGCCGGCGGCGGGTCGGCGGCGAACGCGCGCACCGTCTCGATGCGACCGACCTCGAGCGCGTGGAGCCGCTCGCGCAGCGCCGACTCGAGCGCGCTCTCCCAGCCGGTGTCGATGTGCACGCGGGTCCACAGCCCGGCGAGACCGTCGAGGCCGTGCCGCCCCAGCCAGGGCTCGAGCTTGCCGCCGGTGCGCACCTTCTCCTGCAGCGCGCGCAGCGCGTCGAGACGCGCCGACAGCTCTGACAGCCTGGCGGCCTCGCGCTGTGCCGCCTCCTGCTGCGCGCGGCGCTGCGCGTCGATCGCCGGCAGCGCCTCGCCGAGCTCGTGCATCCGCGCGTCGGCCTCGGCCTGCAACGCGTCCGCCGCGGCGCTGCGCTCGCGCAGTTCGCCCAGGCGCGCCGCGTCGGGCGCGGCGAGCTGCTGGCGTTCCCCCGACAGCCGGTCGCGCCGCGTGCGCAGCTGACGGCTCTGCTCGTCGACGCTGCGGCTCTCGGCCGACAGCACCTGCAGCTGCTGCTGCACCTGCGCCACCAGCGCGCGCTGCTCGTTGCTGCGCGACTGCGCGGCGCGCAGCGCGTCCTCGGCGTCGGGCAGCTGCTGCGCCTGCTCCTCGGCCTGCGCCGCGAGCAGCGCGGCACGTTCGTCGGCCTCGGCGATGCGCTGCGCGACCCGGGCGACTTCGTCGGCGGCCTGCGCCGCACGCTGCTGCCAGGCCGCGTCCTGCGCCGCGAGCTCGCTCAGGCGCTGCTCGGTGCGCTGGCGGCTGTCGACGACGTAGCGGATGCGCTCCTCGAGCCGGCTGACCTCGAGCTGCGCCTGCGCGTGCTCGCCTTGTGCGGCGTGCAGCGCGTCGCCGGCGGCGTAGTGCTGCTGGCGCAACGCCTCGAGCTCGGCCTCAAGGCGGCGCAGCTCGGCGAGCTTCTCCTCGAGCGCGGTGCCTGCCTCGGCCACCGCGCGCCGCACGCGCTGCTGCTCGGCGGCGGCGTCGCGGTGCTTCAGGAACCACAGCTGGTGCAGCTTCAGCGTGCCCTGCGTCTGCAGGTCGTGGTACTTGGCGGCGACCTCGGCCTGGCCCTCGAGCTTGTCGAGCTGGGCGTTGAGCTCGCGCAGGATGTCCTCGACGCGCGTCAGGTTCTCGCGCGTGTCCTTCAGCCGGTTCTCGGTCTCGCGGCGGCGTTCCTTGTACTTCGACACGCCCGCGGCCTCCTCGAGGAACATGCGCAGCTCCTCGGGGCGGCTCTCGATGATGCGGCTGATCGTGCCCTGGCCGATGATCGCGTAGGCGCGCGGGCCCAGGCCCGTGCCCAGGAACACGTCCTGCACGTCGCGCCGGCGCACCGGCTGGTTGTTGATGTAGTAGCTGCTGGTGCCGTCGCGCGTGAGCACGCGCTTGACGGCGATCTCG
>NZ_DAOKZA010000069.1:0-12771 GCF_035325925.1 Azohydromonas sp.
ATCACCAGCGTCGACCGCGACGACCTGCGCGACGGCGGCGCGGCGCACTTCGTCGAGTGCATCCGCCAGGTGCGCGAGCGCTCGCCGGCCACGCGCATCGAGATCCTCACGCCCGACTTCCGCGGCCGCGACGACCGCGCGCTGGGCATCCTGAAGGCCGCGCCGCCCGACGTGATGAACCACAACCTCGAGACGGTGCCGCGCCTGTACAAGCAAGCGCGCCCGGGGTCGGACTACGCGTTCAGCCTGAGCCTGCTGAAGAAGTTCAAGGACGCGGTGCCCGGCGTGCCGACGAAGAGCGGATTGATGGTCGGCCTGGGCGAGACCGACGACGAGATCCTGCAGGTGATGCGCGACATGCGCGCGCACGGCATCGACATGCTGACCATCGGCCAGTACCTGGCCCCCAGCGGCCACCACCTGCCGGTGCGCCGCTACGTGCACCCCGACACCTTCGCGATGTTCGAGCGCGAAGCCGCCGCGATGGGCTTCACGCACGCCGCCGTCGGCGCGCTGGTGCGCTCGAGCTACCACGCCGACCGGCAGGCGCACGCCGCGGGCGTGCCGGCCGCGGTCTGACCGCCGGGCGGCGCCCGACCGGCGGCGCCGGGCCGCTGCGCACAATGCGCAGGTGAGGATGGACGCACCGCGCTGGATCACCGTCGACCGCGATCCCGCGGCCGTGCGGCTGCGCCTGCAGGGGGCGTGGCGACTGCGCGACCTGGCGGCCATCGACGCCGAGCTGCGCCGCATCGCGTGGGCATCCGGCGGGGCGCTGGGCGTCACCGTCGACGGCAGCGCGCTCGCCGAGATCGACTCGGCGGCGGCGCTGGCGCTGCTGCGCGCGCTGCGCCGTGGCGGCGCCGCCGCGCCGACGTGGACCGGCTTCGCGCCGGCGCACCGGCGTGTCGTCGAGCAGGTGGAAAGCCACGTCGACGCGGCGGCGCCGCTGCCGCCGCCGCGCCCGCGGCGCGTGCTCGAGCACGTCGGCCGGCAGACGCTGGCGCTGGCGACGCTGCTGCACGGCCACCTGGCCTTCTTCGGTGCCACGGTGCTGGCCTTCGGCGAGCTGCTGCGTCAGCCGCGCAGGCTGCGCTCGCGCGAGCTGACGGTTCAGCTCGAGCACACCGGGCTCGACGCGCTGCCGGTGGTCGCGCTGGTCACGGCGTTGATCGGGGTGGTCATCGCCTACCTGCTCGGCCTGCAGGCCGAGAAGTACGGCGCCAACGTGTTCGTCGTCGACGGCGTGGCGATCGGCGCGACGCGCGAGTTCGCGCCGATCATCGTCGCGGTGATCGTCGCCGGGCGCTCGGGTGCGGCGTTCACCGCGCAGCTCGGCGCGATGCGCCTGACCGAGGAGACCGACGCGATCCGCACGCTCGGCCTGTCGCCGATGCAGGTGCTGGTGCTGCCGCGCGTGCTGGCGCTGATGCTGGTGCTGCCGCTGCTGGTGTTCGTCGGCGACGTGATGGCGCTGGTCGGCGCGATGGCGGTGGCCGGCCCGATGCTCGACCTGACACCCCCGGTGTTCCTCGCACGGCTGCGCGAGGCGCTCGAGGTGCGACACGTGCTGGTCGGGCTGGCCAAGGCGCCGGTGTTCGCGCTGGTCATCGCGCTGATCGGCACGCGCATGGGCATGACGGTGGCGCGCGACACGCGCGCGGTCGGCGCGGCGACCACCTCGACGGTGGTGCAGGGCATCGTCGCGGTGATCCTGCTCGACGCCGCGTTCGCGGTGCTGCTGCAGTCGCTGGGCTGGTGATGGACGCGGTGATCGAGGTCGACGGCATCGTCACGCGCTTCGGCGCGCAGACGGTGCACGACGGCGTGTCGTTCGGCGTCGCGCGCGGCTCGCTGGTGGCGCTGATCGGCGGCAGCGGCACGGGCAAGTCGGTGCTGTTGCGCGAGATCATCGGGCTGCACCGGCCCACCGACGGGCGCGTGCGCGTGCTCGGCACCGACGTGTGGGGCGCCCCGGCGCCCGCGGTCGACGCGCTGCGCCGGCGTTTCGGCATGATGTTCCAGGACGGCGCGCTGTTCTCTTCGCTGACCGTGGCGCAGAACGTCGCGGTGCCGCTGGCCGAGCACACCGGGCTCGACCGTGACGCGATCGACGCGCTGGTCGCGCTGCGGCTGGCGCAGGCGGGCTTGCCGCGCGAGGCCGGCGCGAAGCGCCCGAGCGAGCTGTCGGGTGGCATGCGCAAGCGCGCCGCGGTGGCGCGCGCGATCGCACTCGAGCCCGAGGTGCTGTTCCTCGACGAGCCGACCTCGGGGCTCGACCCGATCACCGCACGCGGCTTCGACCGCCTGGTGCGCTCGCTGGTCGACGACCTCGGGGTGACGGTGTTCCTCGTCACGCACGACCTGGACACGCTGCTGACGGTGGCCGACCGGCTGATCGTGCTCGCCGGTGGCCGCGTGCGCGCCGACGGCGCGGTGCACGACGTGCTGGCGGTCGACGACGCGTGGATCCGCGACTACTTCTCGGTCCGTACAATGGTCGAAGGAGGTTCGAACGGTGGAGGCTGAAGCCCGCTACACCTACGTCGGCCTCGCGGTGCTGCTGCTCGTCGTGGCGCTGGCCGGCGCGCTGGTGTGGCTGCAGAACGTCGGCGCGCGCGACCGTTTCGCGAACTACGCGATCCACTTCGAGCGCCAGGCGCTCGACGGGCTGGAGGTCGGCGCCGACGTCAAGCTGCGCGGCATCAAGGTCGGCCGCGTCGAGGCCTACGCGCTGGCCGACGGCAGCGTCGAGCGCGTGCGTGTGGTCGTGCGCGTCGACCGCCACGTGCCGGTGACTTCACAGACGGTGGCGGTGATCTCGCGCAACTATGTCACCGGGCTCGCGGCGGTCAACCTGGTGCACCGCGGCCCGGGTGGCGAGCCGCTGCGCGCCGGCGCCGGCGACGAACTGCCGCTGATCGCCGAAGGGCGCTCCGACATCGACGCGATCACCGGGCGCTTCAGCGAAGTCGGCGAGCTCGCGTCGGACGCGCTCGACAACGTCAACCGGCTGCTGGCGCGCGAGAACCGCGATGCGCTGATCGACACGCTGCGCGCGCTGCGCGAACTCGCCGACGGGCTGAGCGCGCGCATGACCACGCTCGAGCAGACGATGCGGCAGGTCGGCAGCGCGGCCACGGCGATCGGTGGTGCGACCACGCGGCTGGCCGCGGCCGGCGAGCGGCTCGCCGCGGTCGGCGACGACGCCGCCCGGCGCATGACCGTGGCCGTCGAAGGCGCCGGCGCGCAGGTGGCAGCGGCCAGCGTGAAGGCCGGCGACGGGCTCGAACGCACGCTGGCGCAGGTCGACCTCGCGCTGGCCGAGGCTCGCGGTGCGCTGGCGGCGATCGAGCGCCAGACGGTGGCGAGCGCGCGGCGCTTCGAGGACGCCGCGGCGAGCGTCGACGACCGGCTCGCGGCGGCCACCACCGAACTGCGGCTGAGCGTGGAGGCCGCCACGCACGTGCTCGACCTGCTGCGCGACCCGCGTGCCGCGCTGCTCGGCCCGGCGGCGTCGCAGCTCGGCCCCGGCGAGGCGCCGCCGTGAGGGCGCTGCTCGCGCTCGCGACGGCGCTGCTGCTGGCGGCATGCGTGTCGCTCGGCCCGGACGGCGTCGTCGCGCCGCACGCCTACCTGTCGCTCGACGACGCGGCGACTGCGCCTGCGCCTGCGCCTGCGCGACGCGAGACGCCGCTGGTCGACGCGCTGCGGATCGGCGCACTGCCGGCCGACACGATGGCCGAGACGACCTCGATCGCCTACTCGCCGCGGGCCGGTGAGTTCGCCTTCTATCGGCTGGCGTCGTGGACCGAACGCCCGCTGCGCCGGCTGCCGCGGCTGCTGCAGCAGCGGCTGCAGGCGCGCGGCGTCGCGGCGGCGGTGTCGCTCGACGTCGACGCGCAGCGCGCCGACTGGGCGCTGGTGCTGCGCGTCGAGGCGCTGCACCACGACGTGAGCGCAGACGCCTCGCGCGCGCGATTGGTGCTCGACGCCGAGCTGGTCGACCGCCGCGAGCGCACGCGCGTGGCGCAGCGGCGCTTCACCGCCACGGTGGCGACGACGCAGCCCGACGCGCGCGGCGCGGCGCGCGGGCTGTCGCGCGCGACCGCGGCGGCGTTCGACGAACTGGTGCCCTGGCTCGAGCAGGCGCTGGCCGACGCGGCGCGGCGCTGAGGCCGTGGCTGGGCGCAGCCCAGGGCGCGGTCAGCCGGCGACCAGGTCGCGATCAGGGGGCGATCACGCGGCGGGGGTGGCCGCGGCGAACTGTTCCCAGGCCTGCAGCGCCTCGGCGGCGTACATCAGCGACGGGCCGCCGCCCATGTACACGGCGACGTTGAGCGCCTCCTCGAACTCCGCACGGGTCGCGCCGAGCCGCTGCAGCGCCTTGGTGTGGAAGCCGATGCACGCGGGGCAGCGCTGGCTGACGCTGATGCCCAGCGCGATCAGCTCCTTGTGCTTCTCGCCGAGCGCGCCGTCGGCCAAGGCGCCGGAGGCCATCGCCGAGAAGCCCTGCAGCGTCGCACCCTGCGACTTGCGGTACGGCGCGAGCTGGCGCGAGATCTGCTGGGTCAGGTCGGGGAACGAGGAGGTGGTCATCGTGGTGTCCGCGGCGGGAAGCTGTCGAAACCCGCCACCGTATCGCAACGCACGCTGCGTCGCGTGATGCCGGTCAACCGGCCGGTGCGTCGGCAGCGAGCAGCTGGTCGACCAGCACGTGCAGCGCCGCGAAGTCGGGCTCGCCGACGTAACGCTTGACGATCTCGCCGCGGCGATTGATCAGGAAGGTCGTCGGCGTCAGCCGCACGTCGCCGAAGCGCAGTGCGATCTCGCCGGTATTGTCGATGGCCACCGCGAACGGCAGCTGCCGCGTCTCGGCGAAGCGCGCGACGAAAGCCGGTGGGTCGTAGCTCATCGCCACCGCCACCGTTTCGTAGCCGCGGTCGCGGAACTTGAGGTGAGTGGCCGCGATCTGCGGCATCTCCTTGACGCAGGTGACGCAGCTGGTGGCCCAGAAGTTGACGAGCACCACTTTGCCCCGCAGGTCGTCGCTGCTCACGCGCTGGCCGTCGAGCAGCGTGTACGTCACCTGCGGCGCCGGCTCGAGGCGTGCGAGGCTGCGCCAGGCCAGCGCGCCGACCGCCGCGACAATCAGCGCGGCGAGCATCCAGACGAGCGGGCGGGAGAACTTCATGACGGGCGACTCGGGCGACCGCAGGCAGTTTACGGCAGCGTTGCTGGCCATCGCGGCGGCGGGTCTTGCCCCGCCGGCGCGGGCGCTGACCGAGGCCGACGCCGCCGCCGGCGTGCGCGTCGCGCTCGAGCGCGCCGCCGTGGCGGCGGTCGCGCTGCTCGGTCGCACCGACGGCTTCTACGGCGACCGGTCGCGGCGCATCGGGTTGCCGCGGGCGCTCGACGCCGCGGCCAAGGTGATGAAGGCCACCGGCCAGGGACGCCGCGTCGACGATCTGGTGCTGGCGATCAACCGCGCCGCCGAGACGGCGGTGGCGGGCTCGCTCGACCTGCTGCGCGACGCGGTGCGCTCGATGTCGGTCGAGGACGCGCTGGGTATCGTGCGGGGCGGCGACACCGCGGTGACGCAGTTCTTCGAGCGCAAGACGCGCGCGGCGCTGACCCCTCGCCTGCGTCCCATCGTCGACGGCGCGACGCGCCGCCACGCGCTGGCCGAGAAGTACGACGCGGTGGCGTCGCGCGTCGCCGGCACGGGGCTGCTGCGGCGCGAGGAGGCCAGCGTCGAGGCCTACGTCACCGACCGGGCACTCGACGGCCTGTACCGCGCGATCGGCGACGAGGAGCGCCGGATCCGCCGCGACCCGGTGGGCACCGGCAGCGCACTGTTGCGTCAGGTGTTCGGCCGCTGAGCGCGCCGGCCGCGGGTCAGGCCGGCTTCATCAGCTCGAACATCAGCGCCGCCGACAGCCCATCGGCCAGCGTCGCCCGCCCGACGCGGGCGATGCCGGCGGCGTCGAACGGCGACGCCTGGTAGCGCGGACCGTGGTCGGCGACCTCGATCAGCGCCGGCGCCGGTTCGATCGCACGCAGCTCGGCGTGCAGCGTGCGCAGCCTCTCGGCTTCGAGCTGCGCGTCGTAGACCAGCGCGTGCGGCGCGCCGCCGCGGCAGAACTCGCGCGCGCTGTCGACCGAGCTGACGAAGTCGGTCAGCAGCCCGAGCGGGCGCAGCGCGTCGCGCACCTCCGCGCGCAGCTCGCGCCGCGCGCTGAGCACCAGCACGTGGTGCCCGGCGAGCGCGCGCGTGCCGAAGGTCGAACCGAAGCCGGTGTCGATCTCGAGCGTGCTGACGCCGTCGATCGGCTCGTGCACGGTGCGCGGGAACTCGAGCGTCAGGCGGCAACCGCAGGCGGTGTCGGCACGTTCGAGCAGCAATCCCATCGCCTGGGCGCCGTGCCGCAGCAGCTGCCAGTCGAGCGTGTCGAGCGCCGCGATGTGCGTCGGCGCCTTCGGGTCGTCGACCTCGTCATCAGGGCGGTGGCGGAAGCGCAGGTGCAGCCGCGCGCGCACCGGCCAATGCCGGTGGTCGATGCCCAGATGCAGCGCTGAGCAGCTGTGCGCCAACGCCCAGTCGAGCATCGCGTGCAGCGCGGCGTACATCAGCGACGCGTCGACGACGACGGTGGCCGCGCGCGCGCTCTCGAGCAACGGCGTGCCGCGCGCGCGGGCGCGCGGCTGGACCTCCGCGACGACCTGGCCGAGCAGCGACGCCAGATCGAGGCGCTCGGGGTTCTGTCGCACCGCGCTGTCGACCAGACGTGCGAGTTGCTGCGCGACCATCGCGGCGCGGCGCGCCTGCGCCAGGCTGGTCGCGAGCACATGCCAGTCGGCATGGGCGCCGCCGTCGCGCAAGCTGTGCACGCGCTCGAGCGCAGCCGTCAGCGGCATCGCCACCTCGGCGCCGACCTGGGCGAACAGGGCTGCCCAGTGGTCGGCGTCTTCGGCGCCGGCCAGCGCCGACACCGCGCGCGGTTGCGACAAGTCCATGCCTCCTGCCTGCTCTTGTGAGTGTGCATGCCGGCGCGCAACGTCGCGTCGGCATGTGTCGAAAGGTAACGCGCAGCGTCACCGGCGTCGATGTCACTATGCGCCAATGGCGTGCATTTCCGCACGCATCGGCACGCGTGGGGGGGCGCCGTGCGGCCTTGCGGCGCACCAGCGGGGCGCGGCCGATAATGTTTCTAATGACGTGGGCAAAGGCGTGCGCGGCGGTCGCGCTGACGGGGCTGACCGGCTGCTCGCCGGCGCTGGACTGGCGCGAGGTGCGTCCACCGGGCACCGGTGCAAGGCTGATGTTCCCGTGCAAGCCGGTGAGCCTGACGCGTTCGGTGCCGCTGGCCGGCGACGCGGTCGCACTGACGCTGCTGGCCTGCGCCGCCGACGGCACGACCTATGCGCTGACTCATGGTGACGTCGTCGATCCGGCCCGGGTGACCTCGGCGCTGCAGGCGCTGGCCGCGTCGGCTGCAGCCAACGTCGCCGCGCAGGCCGATGAGGGCGAGGCCTGGCAGGTCCGCGGCATGACGCCGAATCCGCAGGCGCGTCGCTGGAGGCTCGCCGGCCGGCTGCCCGACGGCAGCGCGGTGCACGAACAGGTGCTGACCTTTGCGAAGGGCACGCTCGTGTTCCAGGCCACCGTGATCGGTGCCAGCCCGTCGGCCGACGCGACGGCCGCGTTCTTCGACAGCGTCGAGTTCAGTTCGTGAACGCCCTGGCTCGGTGGACCGACCTCGGCGCCCGGTCAGTTGCATGCCGCCCGCCCCGCCGCGAGCCGGAGGGCGCTGGGTGAGCGCCCCGGATGCGCGGCTGGCGTGGCGCATGGTGGCGCAGATCTTCCTCAGCTTCGCCTTCGCCTACTTCTTCTCGGCGCTGCTGCGCGCCGTGACGGCCACGCTGGCACCCGCGTTCAGCGCCGAACTCGGCCTGGGCGCCGGTGACCTGGGCCTGTTGGCCGGCGCCTACTTCTTCGGCTTCGCGGCGATGCAGTTGCCGCTGGGCAGCGCGCTCGACCGTTACGGCCCGAAGCGCGTGTTGGTGACCTTCATGACGGTGGCGGTGCTGGCCTGCGCGGCGTTCGCGATGGCGCGCGGCTTCGCTGCGCTGTTGCTGGCGCGCATGCTGATCGGTGTGGGCGTGGCGGCCTGCCTGATGGCGCCGCTGACGAGCTTTCGCCACCGCTTCAGCCCCGCGCTGCAGTTGCGCGCGAACTCGTGGATGCTGATGACCGGCTCGCTGGGCATGCTGGCGTCGACCGTGCCGGTGCAGGCGTTGCTGCCGCTGATCGGCTGGCGCGGGCTGTTCTGGCTGTTGGCGGCGTTGCTCGCGCTGGCGATCGCCGGCATCGTGCTGCTGGTGCCCCGCGACGCGCCGGCCCATGGGGTGGCACCGCAGGCGGCGCCGCACGGCGGCTACCGCGAGATCTTCGGCCACCCGATGTTCCTGCGCCTGCTGCCGATGGGCTTCTTCCACTACGGCGGCCTGGTGGCGATGCAGTCGCTGTGGGCGGGCCCCTGGCTGACCGAGGTCGCCGGCCACGCGCCGCACGATGCCGCGCGCGGCCTGTTCCTGATCAACCTGTCGATGCTGTTTGCGTTCCTGTCGTGGGGGCTGTGCATGCCCCGGCTGATGCGCCGCGGCTGGGATGCGCTGCGGCTGATCAGGGTCGGGGTGCCGCTGAGCCTGGTGACGCTGGCTGCGGTGGTGGCCCTGGGCGAGCGCAGCGCGGCGCCGGCGTGGGCGCTGTGGTGCGTGTCGTGCACCTTCGTCACTTTGGCCCAGCCGGCGGTGGGGCAGGCCTTCGATCGCACACGCGCCGGACGCGCGCTGTCGGCGTACAACCTGGTCATCTTCGCCGGGGTGTTCTGCGTTCAATGGGGCATCGGGCTGCTGATCGACGCGTTGCAGGCGTGGGGCTGGGCGCGCGTGCCGTCGTTCCAGGCAGCGTTCGCGGTCTTCGCCGTGGCCTGCGCGGCGTCGTACCTGTGGTTTCTTCGGCACGGCACGGTGTCGCCGCGATGCACGCGGGCCGACGTCGCATCGTGACTGCGCATAATCCGCCGCTTCCATGGCTGCACTGCTGATCGTCGCCCACGCACCGCTGGCTTCGGCACTGGCGGCGGTCGCGCGCCACACCGGCATCAACCCCGATGCGGTGATCGAGGTGCTCGACGTGCCGCCGGCGCTGCGCGGGCTCGACGCGATCCGCGACCAAGTGCGCACGCTGCTGGTGCACATGCGCCAGCCGCAAGTGCTCGTGCTCACCGACGTGTTCGCGGCGTCTCCCTGCAACGGCGCGATGCTGGCCGCCGACGGCGTCGCCGTGCGCGTCGTCAGCGGCGTCAACGTGCCGATGCTGTGGAAGGTCGTCGACCACATCCACGACCCGCTCGACCAGCTGGTCGCCGCGGCAGTGTCGGCGGGGCAGCAGGGCGTGATGCAGCTGTCGACGCCGACGCCGCAGCTGCAGCCGAGGCGCGACACGTCCCATGATCCGAACCACGCTGACCATCAGCAATAGGCTCGGCCTGCACGCCCGCGCGTCGGCCAAGCTGACGAAGCTCGCGAGCGGCTTCGCGAGCGACGTGCACATGAGCCGCAACGGCCGGCGCGTCAACGCCAAGAGCATCATGGGCGTGATGATGTTGGCCGCCGCGCAGGGCGCGGAGATCGAACTCGAGGTCGACGGCCCCGACGAGCAGGCCGCCGCGGCGGCGATCCGCGGGCTCGTTGACGATCGTTTCGGCGAAGGCGAGTAGCCCGGCGGCACCTGCGCGCCGCGCTCGCCGGTGCACTGCTACATTGGCCGCATGAGCATCCAGATCTTCGGCCTACCGGTCTCGCGCGGGGTGGCGATCGGACGGGCGGTGCTCGTCGCGTCGAGTCGAGTGGACGTCGCGCACTACTTCATCGGCGCGGCCGAGGTCGGCGCCGAGGTCGAGCGCTTGCGGCACGCGCGCGACGCCGTCTCGCAGGAGCTGAGCACGCTGAAGGCCGAGTTGTCGCCCGAGGCACCGCCCGAGCTGGCGGCGCTGCTCGACGTGCACCTGATGCTGCTGCACGACGAGGCGCTGACCGAGCCGACCAAGCAGTGGATCATCGAGCGCCACTACAACGCCGAGTGGGCGCTGTCGGCGCAACTGGAGGTCGTCGCGCGCCAGTTCGACGAGATGGAGGACGACTACCTGCGCGAGCGCAAGGCCGACCTGGAACAGGTGACCGAACGACTGCTGCGCGCGCTGACGCGCGCCGCGGGCGCGGCGCCGGCGGCCCCGACGGCGCTGGCGCGCGACTTTGCCGGCGAGGACCCGCTGGTGCTGGTGTCGGGCGACATCGCGCCGGCGGACCTGCTGCAGTTCAAGCGCAGCATCTTCACCGGCTTCGTCACCGACGTCGGCGGCCGGACCTCGCACACGGCGATCGTCGCGCGCAGCATGGACATCCCGGCGGTCGTCGGCGCGCGCGAGGCCAGCCGGGTGATCCGGCAGGACGACTGGCTGGTCATCGACGGCGACGCTGGCGTGGCGATTGTCAACCCGTCGCCGATCGTGCTCGAGGAGTATCGCTTCCGCCAGCGGCAGATCGAACTCGAGCGTGCGCGCTTGCACCGCTTGCGCTTCACGCCGGCCGTCACGCTCGACGGCCAGCCGGTGGAACTGCTCGCGAACATCGAACTGCCGACCGACGCGCCGACGGCGCTCGAGTCCGGCGCCGTCGGGGTCGGGCTGTTCCGCAGCGAGTTCCTGTTCATGAACCGCGCCGGCGCCTTGCCCGGCGAGGACGAGCAGTACGCAGCCTATCGCGCGGCCGTCGAGGCGATGCGCGGGCTGCCGGTGACGATTCGCACCGTCGACATCGGCGCCGACAAGCCGCTCGACCGCATGTCCGCGCAGGAACTGCGCCATGAACACTCGTTGAATCCGGCGCTTGGTCGGCGTGCGATCCGCTGGAGCCTGTCCGAGCCGGCGATGTTCCGCCAGCAGGTGCGCGCGATCCTGCGCGCCAGCGCGCATGGCAGGGTGCGCATGCTGGTGCCGATGGTGATGCACCCGCGCGAGATTCGCCAGACGCTGGACGTCGTCGAGCGCGCGAAGCAACAGCTCGCCGACGCCGGGCGGGCTTTCAACGACATCGAGGTCGGCGCCATGATCGAAGTGCCTGCGGCTGCGCTGACCTTGCCGTCGATGCTGCCGCTGGTCGACTTCGTGTCGATCGGCACCAACGACCTCATCCAGTACACGCTGGCCATCGATCGGGCCGACGAAAGGGTCGCGCCGTTGTTCGAACCCTGGCACCCGGCGGTGCTGCGTCTCATCGCCGACGTCATTGCGCAGGCGCGCGCCAGCGGCAAGCCGGTCAGCGTGTGCGGCGAGATGGCCGGAGACACCGCGTTCACCGAACTGTTGCTCGCGATGGGATTGCGCAGCTTCTCGATGCATCCGGCGCAGATCGCCGCGGTCAAGCAACGGATCTTGCGCACCGACGCGGCCCGAGTCGCCGCACTGCTACCGTTGCTGCTGCTCGCCGAGGACCCGGCCGGCGAGTGGGCGCGCCTGGCCGGTTGATCGCGGCTCCGGGTTGCGCGCGCGGCGGCCCAGCGCGTCAAGCCAAAGGGTCGGGCGAGTGAGGCAGCTCCTCGCCTGGCGAAAAGGATGCTATAGTGCAAGGCTTCGTTGATCGGTGCCAAGCACTGATCGAGCGCGGATCGCCAAGCGGCCGCTGCGACGAAGTGAAAGCCGAGCGCTTGACAGGGGTTTGGAAAACACGTCAGAATCTTGGTCTTCGCTGCTGACGAAGCAGCCGCGCCGCAAGGCGCCGTTCTTTAACAAGATACAGCCGATAAGCGTGGGCGTTTGAAGGCGAGTGCCAAGGATCTTCGGATCCGCAAACGCTCATGGAAGCAGAAGTGAAGTTCACTTCAATTCCGTTTTTGAGCAAAACTTCAAGATCGAACTGAAGAGTTTGATCCTGGCTCAGATTGAACGCTGGCGGCATGCCTTACACATGCAAGTCGAACGGTAACGCGGGGCAACCTGGCGACGAGTGGCGAACGGGTGAGTAATGCATCGGAACGTGCCCAGTAGTGGGGGATAGCTCGGCGAAAGCCGGATTAATACCGCATACGACCTACGGGTGAAAGCGGGGGACCGCAAGGCCTCGCGCTATTGGAGCGGCCGATGCCGGATTAGCTAGTTGGTGGGGTAAAGGCCTACCAAGGCGACGATCCGTAGCTGGTCTGAGAGGACGACCAGCCACACTGGGACTGAGACACGGCCCAGACTCCTACGGGAGGCAGCAGTGGGGAATTTTGGACAATGGGGGCAACCCTGATCCAGCCATGCCGCGTGCGGGAAGAAGGCCTTCGGGTTGTAAACCGCTTTTGTCAGGGAAGAAACGCGCTGAGCTAATACCTCGGCGTAATGACGGTACCTGAAGAATAAGCACCGGCTAACTACGTGCCAGCAGCCGCGGTAATACGTAGGGTGCAAGCGTTAATCGGAATTACTGGGCGTAAAGCGTGCGCAGGCGGTTTTGTAAGACAGAGGTGAAATCCCCGGGCTCAACCTGGGAACTGCCTTTGTGACTGCAAGGCTGGAGTGCGGCAGAGGGGGATGGAATTCCGCGTGTAGCAGTGAAATGCGTAGATATGCGGAGGAACACCGATGGCGAAGGCAGTCCCCTGGGCCTGTACTGACGCTCATGCACGAAAGCGTGGGGAGCAAACAGGATTAGATACCCTGGTAG
>NZ_DAOKZA010000070.1:0-11123 GCF_035325925.1 Azohydromonas sp.
GCCAGACGTACAGGTCCTGCATCCACAGCTGCGTGGTCGAGAACACGTAGCGCTGCAGGACCACCGTGAAGCAGATCAGCACCGCGGCCAGCGACAGCCACGACAGCGACCTGCCGACGAAGGTGTTCAGCCGCCCGATGGCGACGACGAGGCTCGCGAGGGCTTGCATGGAAGGTCGTGGCGCAGCGGGGGGTGGCAGGGCCGCCATACGCGACGCCCGCGGCGTGGGTGTTCGCCGCGGGCGTCGGATCGGTGCGTGGCGGTCGCCCGGAGGGTACCGCCACGAGGCTCCTTACTTGAACTTGAAGAACTTCTCGCGCGCGACGAGGTACGGCGAGTCGGTGATGTCGGCGCGAGTGCGCAGCAGGGTCAGGGCGGCGACGAAGCTCTCGGCGGTCTTCTTGGCCAGCGCGTTGTCGCTGCTGCGCACCCCGGCCAGCACCTCGGCCGAGGCTTCGGCGCCGGCCTTGAGGATCTCGTCGGAGAACCTGAGCACCTTCACGCCGTGCTTGTCGACCAGCGTCTGCAGCGCGCGCGGGTCGTTGGCGTACATGTCCGACGCGACGTTGTCGTACTCGGCCTGGCAGGCGCTGCGCACGATCTCCTGCAGGTCGGCGGGCAGCGCGCGGAACTTCGACTTGCTGACCACCGCCTCGGTGGCTAGGCCCGGCTCGATGAAGCTGGGCATGTAGTAGTTCTTCGCGATCTGGTAGAAGCCCAGCGCGAGGTCGTTGTACGGGCCGACGAACTCGGCCGCGTCGAGCGTGCCGGCCTGCAGCGCCTGGAAGATCTCGCCGGCGGCGAGGTTGGTCACCGACGCGCCGAGCTTGGCCCACACCTGGCCGCCGAGGCCCGGGGTGCGGAAGCGCAGGCCCTTCAGGTCGGCGACGGTCTTGATTTCCTTGCGGAACCAGCCGCCGGCCTGCGTGCCGGTGTCGCCCGACAGGAAGCCCTGCACGCCGAACTGGTCGTAGATCTCGTCCCAGATCTGCTGGCCGCCGAGGAAACGCACCCAGGCCGCGTGCTCGCGCGAGGTCATGCCGTACGGCACGCCGGTGAAGAAAGACAGGCCGACGTTCTTGTTCTGCCAGTAGTAGGCCGCGCCGTGGCTCATCTCGGCGCTGCCGTTGATCACCGCGTCGAGCGCCTGCAGCGGCGGCACCAGTTCGCCGGCCGAGAACACCTTCACCGACAGGCGCCCGCCCGACATCGTGGTGATGCGCTTGGCGAGGTTCTCGGCGCCGACACCGAGGCCGGGGAAGTTCTTCGGCCAGGTGGTGACCATGCGCCACTCCTGCCGGCCCTGCGACAGCGCGGGCGCGGACAAGGCGGCGGCGCCGACGGCGGCGGTGGCGGTCAGGCCCTTCTTCAAGATCGAACGACGGTCCATCGGTGAAGTTCCAGATATCAGAGGTTGACGGAACGGGTGTTCCCGATGGTCGCCGCCCCTCGTTGAATGCAGGCCGACGCGCGGGCACCCCCAGGCCGCGGGATTATGCGACCGTGGCGGACGATCCTAGCCGTGATCGACGCGCAGGCCGCGCCGACCTGAGGAAAACGAGCATGGGGGCGACACGGGCATCGCCCGGGCGTTCAGCGCGTGTGCGCGGCGACGAACAGCCGCGTCGACCTCGCGCCGCTGCGGCAGAACATCAGCAGCGGGCGCGGCAGCTCCGCGAGCAGCCGCGCGCACGCGGCGACCTCCTCGGGCGACTGGTAGTTGCCCGGCACCGGCAGGTGGCGGTAGACGAGCCCGGCGGCCAGCGCCGCGGCCTCGACCTGCGCCGAGGTCGGCTGGTCGGGGCCGCCTTCGAAGTCGGGGCGGTTGTTGATCACGCTGCGAAAGCCCAGCCGCGCGGCCTCGGCCATCGCGGCCGGGCCGAGCTGCGGCGCGACGTACACGTCGTCGGTGATCGCCCGCGCCGGCAGGCTCGGGTGGTCGGGCGCTATCGCGGCGGTCATCGGGCGCCGGTCAGCGCGGCCTTCACGGCGGCCGACACGACACCCATCTCGGCGCGGCCGGCGAGCCGCGACTTCGCCGCGGCCATGACCTTGCCCATGTCGCCCGGACCGCTCGCGCCGAGCTCGCGCACCAGTGCCGCGACTTCGGCGCCGACCTCGTCGGCGCCCAGCCGCTGCGGCAGGTACGCCTGCAGCACCTCGAGCTCGGCACTTTCCTTGGCCACCAGATCGTCGCGGCCGGCGCCTGCGAACGCGGTGATCGAGTCGCGGCGCTGCTTGACCAGCTTGTCGACGACGCCAACGACGGCGAGGTCGTCGAGTGCGACGCGCTCGTCGACCTCCTTCTGCTTGATCGCGGCCAGCAGCAGGCGCACCGCGGACAGCCGCGCGGCGTCCCTCGCGCGCATCGCGGCCTTCATGTCTTCGGTGATGCGGTCTTTCAGACTCATGCCACGCGCTTTCCAATTGAAGAAGCCCGCGCGGCGCACCGAGCGGGCTTCGTCGAAGACCAGCCGCCGATCAGTACAGCTTCTTCGGCAGCTGCATGCTGCGCACGCGCTTGAAGTGACGCTTGACCGCGGCCGCCTTCTTGCGCTTGCGCTCGGCGGTGGGCTTCTCGTAGAACTCGCGCGCGCGCAGTTCGGTCAGCAGGCCCAGCTTCTCGATGGTGCGCTTGAAGCGGCGCAGGGCGACGTCGAATGGCTCGTTCTCTTTGACGCGGATCGTGGTCATGAAGCGGAAAGTCCTTCGGATGCGGGCGGTGGGGCTTCGTCGAACGAAGGGGGTGCGATTCCCGCCGGGCCCAGCGCAGTTTTGCCGGCAAAGATTTTCATTATAGTCATTTCCGCGATCGAGGCCAGTGCACGCCTTCGCCTGCGACGCCGGGAGCCGGCGTGGCTGCACCCGCAGCGGCGGGATCCGCCCGCGCGACCCGCTAGCATCCCGGTTCAAGTTAGGGACGGTGCGCATGGCACCGCCGTTGCCGCTTGTGCCTCCGTTCACCCGCCCCCACCATTGATGTCGTGCGACCGCGTCGTCTGACGTGCTCACGGCCGCAGCGACCCCCAATCAGCGCCCGCCGATGCCTGCCACCGAACTCTCCCGCGACGACGCCGTCGGCTCTGCCATGTTCGCCGGTGCGGCGCAGGCGCTGCTCGACGCCATCGTCGAGCGGCAGTCGGCGCTGTTCGCGGTCAAGGATGCCGACAGCGGGCGCTATCGGCACGTCAACGCGGCGATGGCGGAGTGGCTCGGGCAGCCCGCCGAGGCGCTGGTCGGGCGCACCGACGCCGACCTGTTCGACCCCGACGTGGCCACCGCGCTGCGCTCGGCCGACCAGACTGCGCTCGCGCTCGATGCCGCGTCGGTGGCCGAACACCGCTTCGACCATGGCGGGCAGCGCCACGAGTTCAGCGTCCTGCGGCTCGCGCACCGCGACGCCGGCGGCCGTCGCTGGCTGGCCAGCGTGTGGACCGACCTGGCGGCGCAGCGCCAGCGCGAGGCGCAACTGCGGCAGGCGCTCGAGCAGCTCGAGCAGCAGCAGCGCGCCAACGCGCAGCTGCGCCAGGAACTGCACGAACACCGCGGCGGGCCGCGCGACGTGGTCACCGGCCTGTACGACGCCGCCCACTTCGACGACCTGCTGCAGCGCGAGGTCGACCTGTCGAACCGCGAGCATCGCGAGTTCGCGCTGGTGTGGATCGCGCTCGATCCGCCGACGCCCGAAGTGGCGATGCTCGGCGACGACGCACGCCGTGGCGTGCTCGGCGCGCTCGGGCGGCTGTTGCGCGGCAACACGCGGGCGATGGACGCGTCGTGCCGGCTCGACGACGGCCGCTTCGCGGTGCTGCTGTCGGGCGTCGGGCTGGCCACCGCGCACTCGCGCATGGAGGGGCTGCGGCGCCAGTGCGCGACGCAGATCGTCATGGCCGACGGGCACGAGGTCGGCTTCACGGTGTCGATGGGCGTGGCGAGCTTCCCGCACACGGCTCACTCGCTCGACGAACTGCTCGCCGCCTGCGACGGCGCGCTGGCCGAGGCGCAGCGCCGCGGCGGCAACCGCGTCACGCTGGCGGCGATCCGCTTCGAGACGACCTGAGCCGGCCGCGGTGCTCAGCCGCGCCAGGCCTTGATCAGCATGTAGGTGGCCAGCCCGTACAGCATCAGCGCGAACACGCGCTTGAGCTGGCGCACGTCCATCGCATGCGACACGCGCGCACCCAGCGGTGCGGTGACCACGCTGGCCAGCGAGACCACCAGCAGCGCCGGCAGGAACAGGTAACCGACCGCGCCGGGCAGCGTCGCGGGCAGCGACCAGCCGGCGATCACGTAGCCCGCGGTGTTGGCCAGCGCGATCGGAAAGCCCAGCGCCGCGCTGGTGCCCACCGCCTGGTGGATCGGCACGTTGCCGCGGGTCATCCACGGCACCGACATGAACGCGCCGCCGGCGCCGACCAGGCCCGAGACGAAGCCGATCGCGCCGCCCATCGCGGTGCGGCCCGCGGCGCCGGGCAGGCGGTGCGCGGGCTTCGGCGGCCGCGCGAGCAGCATCTGCGTGGCCATGAAGGCGATGAACACGCCGAAAAACAGCCCGAGCCAGTGCCCCTTGAGCAGCGAGAATGCGCCCGCCCCGGCGAGCAGCCCGCCGGCCACGATGCCCGGCGCGACCTGTCGCACCAGGTCCCAGCGCACGGCGCCGCGCCGGTGGTGCGCGCGCACGCTCGACAGCGAGGTGAACAGGATCGTCGCCATCGAGGTGGCGATCGCCATCTTCACCGCCAGCCCGGTCTCGACGCCGCGGCTGGAGACGATCAGCGTGATGAAAGGCACCAGCAGCATGCCGCCGCCGACGCCGAGCAGCCCGGCGAGGAACCCGACCGCGCAGCCGAGCAGCAGCAGCTCGGCGACGAGCAGCGCGTCCAGGCTCAAGCGGCCTCGTCGAGTGCCGCGAGCACGGCCTGCCACTGCGCCGGCGTCACCGGCGTGATCGACAGCCGGTTGCCGCGGCGCAGCACCTGCAGGTCGGCCAGTTCGGGACGCTCGCGCATCTCGCGCAGCGACAGCAGCCGCGTCTTGCGCACCAGCCGCACGTCGACGTGGAGCCAGCGCGGAGCCGCCGGGTCCGATGCCGGGTCGTGGTACGCGCTGTCCGGGTCGAACTGGGTCGCGTCGGGGTAGGCGGCGCTGGCAACCTCGGCCAGCCCGGCGATGCCGGGCTCCGCGCACGACGAGTGGTAGAAGAGCACGCCGTCGCCGACGCGCATCGCGTCGCGCATGTAGTTGCGCGCCTGATAGTTGCGCACGCCGGTCCAGGGCACGGTGGCCCGCGGCGCGCGCGCCAGGTCGTCGATCGAGCACTCTGCGGGCTCGCTCTTCATCAGCCAGTAGGCCACGGGATCCGTGAGGCGGCGGGGGAGAGGGTGTCCGCCGCGAGCCGTGGGCCGCATTCCTGAACCCTCAGGGAAGTTCAGGTGGGCGAGGTCAACGTGGCTTCGGGTTCATCTGACGCGAGACGATCACACCAGCCGCGCGATGTTCCAAGCCCTGGCTCGATGAGCATCGGTTCAAGGAAATCTAGACCCACGCGAACGCGACGGACGCGGCCATTCTATGCGCGCGGCCGCGTGTGGCTAGAGCAGTCGGCCGTCGTCGCCGAGCGCGGCGTCGATGCGCGTGATCAATGCCTGCAACTCGGCGTCGGCGGGCGCCGGCGACGTCGCGCTGCCGGCAGCCGGCGCGGCCGGCCGTTCGGCCAGCTGATACGCGAGGTTCAGCGCGGCCAGCACCGCCATGCGCTCGCGCGCCTTGACCTTGCCGGCGTCGCGGATCGCGCTCATCTCGCGATCGACGGTGTCGACGGCGGCCAGCAGTTGCGCCTCGCCGCCCTCGGGACAGCCGAGCCGGTAGCTCTGGCCGAGGATCGTGACCTCGATCTGCTTCACGGCGCGTCGCCCCGGGCCTCGTCGGCGCCGATGCGCTCGAGCAAGGCGTCGACGCGCGAGCGCGCCGCGGCCAGCCGCGAGCGCAGGCTGTCGCGCTCGGCGCTGAGCACCGACACCTGTTGCTCGAGCAGCGCGTTGGTGCGCTTGAGTTCGTCGTGCCGCAGCAGCAGCCGTTCGATGCGTTCGGCGAGTTGGTCCAGGGTTGCCATGCGCTGCGCGACGGGGAACTGCGGACGATTGTAGGAGGGCGCGTCGGGCCGGCTGGTAGCATAACTGCCGTTGGTGCCCGCGCCGGTGTTCGTTTCGGCGCGGGTTGAACGGGAAGCAGGGAGGCCGGATCCGCCGGACGAGGCCCAACCTGCGCTGCCCCCGCAACGGTAAGCGGACGGGCGAGCGGCTGTCGTCGAGCCGCGAGCCCCGCTTCGGTCGCAAGCCACTGGCGCGTCGTCGCCGGGAAGGTCACCGAGGTCGTTTCCGCCAGCCCGGATACCGGCCAACGGGGTGACCCTCGGCGCAAGCCGGGGGTCGTGGGTGTCGGCCTGCGGGGAAGCGGGCGGACACGTTCGGCTCGGAGTCCCTTTCTTCATGGATCCCCGTTCCCTGCGGACGCCGCCGTCCGCCTGCGCGGCATGGATGCCGTGCGCCTTCGTCCTCGCCTGGCTTCCCGGCGCCGCCGCGGCCGACGAGATCGTCGTCACGGCCACGCGCACGCCGGTGCCGGTGTCGCACACGCTGGCCGAGGTCACCGTGCTCGACCGCGCCGCGCTCGAGCGCAGCGAGGCGCGCACGCTGGCCGAAGTGCTGGCCACCACGCCCGGCCTGCAGTACAGCGTCAACGGCGGGCTCGGCAAACCCGCGTCGGTGTTCGTGCGCGGGCTCGAGGCACGCCACCTGCTGCTGCTCGTCGACGGCGTGCGGGTCGGCTCGGCCACCGTCGACCTGCCGTCGATCGACAACCTGCCGCTCGAGGCGATCGAGCGCATCGAGATCGTGCGCGGACCGCTGAGCTCTCTGTACGGCAGCGGCGCGCTCGGCGGCGTGGTGCAGGTGTTCACGCGACGGGCGTCTGCCGACGCCGCCGGCCTGCGCGGCAACGCGAAGTTCGGCGGCGGCAGTCACGGCTACACGCTGGCCGCCGCCGGCGTCGGCGTGGCGACGCGCGGCGTCGACCTCGCCGTGCAGGCGCAGCACCAGCGCAACGACGGCTTCTCGGCGACGAACGCGAAGGTGCCGTTCGGCAGCTTCGACCCCGACGCCGACGGCTGGCGCCAGAACGGTGCCAGCGTGCGCGCCGGCTGGGCCTTTGCGCAGGGCTGGCGTGCCGACGCGATGTGGCTCGAGTCGCGCGGGCGCACGCAGTACGACGACGGCCCCGGTGCCGACGCACGCGCGTCGATCGTCAACCGCGTGCAGTCGCTGCAGGTCGACGGGCGCCTCGCCGAGGGCTGGCACACCCGGTTGGCCGCCGGGCGGGCGCTCGACGTGTACGACACGCTGGCGGCAGCGAGCCCGTGGGCCACGCTCGGCCCGATCGAGACCGACCAGCGTCAGCTGGCGTGGGAGCACCGCGTGCGGCTGCCGCGGGGCGAGGCGCTGCTGCTGGCCGAGCGCGTCGAGCAGCGCGTGGCGCGCAGCGGCGAACCGTTCGACGTCGACGAGCGCACGATCGACGCGCTCGGCGCCGGGTGGTCAGGACGGCACGGTGCGCACGAGGGCCAGGTCAGCGTGCGCCGCGACCGCAACTCGCAGTTCGGCGGCCACACCACCGGCACGCTGGCCTACGCGTACCGAGTGGCGCCGGCATGGCGGCTCGGCGCGAGTGCGGCGACCAGCTTCAACGCACCGAGCTTCAATCAGCTGTACTACCCGGGCTTCGGCAACGCCGACCTGCGACCCGAGCAGGGCCGCCACCAGGAATTGTTCGCGCAGTGGCGCGGCGGCACGCACCAGCTGCGCGCCACGCTGTACCGCCACCGCTACCGCAGCTTCATGTCGGCGGGGCCGCAGCCGACGAACATCCCGCGCGTGGCGATCGACGGCGCGACGCTGGCGTGGGATGCGCAGGTCGGCGCGCTGGCGCTCGCCGCGTCGGCTGACTGGGTCGACGCGCGCAACGCCACCGATGACGGCGCCGACGAGGGCCGACGCCTGCCGCGGCGCGCGCCGCGTGCGGTCAAGGCCAGCGCCGACTGGCAGCTCGGTGGCTGGTCGCTGGGGGCGTCGCTGCAGGCCTATGCGGCGCGACACGACGATGCGGCGAACACGCTGCACATGGGCGGTTACGGCGTGCTCGACCTGCGCGCCGACTGGACGCTGGCACGCGACTGGGTGCTCGGGCTGCGGCTGAACAACGTCGTCGACAAAGCCTACGAGACGGCCTACGGCTACAACCAGCCGGGGCGCGAGTGGTTCGCGACGCTGCGCTGGGCGCCGCGATGACCCTGGCCGCCGCACGAGCGGTGTTCGCCACGCTGCTCGGCGTGCTCGCCGCCGCCACGGCGGCGCAGACCACGACGGCCGCGGAGCCGGCGCGCATCGTCTCGATGGTGCCGGCGCTGACCGAGACGGTGTGCGCGCTCGGCGCCTGCGCGCGGCTGGTCGGGGTCGACCGCTTCTCGAACTCGCCGGCGAGCGTGCGCACGCTGCCGCGTGTCGGCTCGCTCGAAGACGCACAGGTCGAGCGCATCGTCGCGCTGCGCCCCGACCTGGTGATCGTCGTGCCCTCGGCGCGTGCAAGGGCGCGGCTCGAGGCGCTGGGGCTGCGCGTGCTCGCGCTCGGCGCCGACAGCCTGCACGAGACGCGTGTCGCCACCGCGGTGCTGGCGCGCGAGCTCGGCGACGCCGCGGCCGCCGAGCGGCTGTGGCAGGGCATCGACGCACGCATCGCCGACGCCGCGGCGCGTGTGCCGCCGGCGCTGCGCGGGCACCGCGTGTACTTCGAGATCGCCGCGACCCCGCACGCGGCGAGCGAGGCGTCGTTCATCGGCGAGCTGCTCGCGCGCCTGGGTCTGGCCAACGTCGTGCCGGGGTCGCTGGGCGCTTTCCCGCAGCTCAACCCTGAGTTCGTGTTGCGCGCGCAGCCCGACCTGGTGATGGCGTCGGCGCAGGCGCTGGCGGACATGCCGCAGCGCCCGGGCTGGCAGCGCCTGGACGCGCTGCGCGAGCGGCGCGTGTGCGGCTTCGCGCCCGACGACTACGACATGCTGGTGCGCCCGGGCCCGCGGCTGGGCGAGGCCGCCGGGCGCGTCGCCGACTGTCTGGCCGCGCTGGGAACGAAGCCGCGATGAGCGTCGAAGGCCCGGCCACGCCGCGCACCGGTCGCGTCCGGGTCACCGGGCCGGACCGTGGTGCAGCGGCGCTGGCCGCGGTGCTGGCCGGCGCCGCGCTGCTGCTGGCGGTGGTCGGGCTCGCGGCCGGCAGCGAAGGCTGGTCGTGGACCTGGACCGACGAGTGGAACCTGGTGGCGGGCATCCGTGCACCGCGCAGCGCGGGTGCGTTCGCGGTCGGCGCGCTGCTCGGGCTCGCCGGGGCCACCGCTCAGGGGCTGTTCCGCAACCCGCTGGCCGACCCGTACCTGCTCGGCAGCGCCGCCGGCGCCGGGCTCGGCGTGATGGGCGTGCTGGCGATCGCAGGGGGTGTCGGCGCCGGGACGTTCGCCGCGGCGCTGCTGCAGGTCGGGCTGGTCGGTGCCGCGTTCGCCGGCGCGCTGGCCGGCGTCGGGCTGACGCTGCTGCTGGCCGGCGGCGCCGGTCGGCCGCTGGTGCTGCTGCTGGCCGGGGTCGTCGTCGGCGTGCTGCTCGGCGCGCTGGCCGACCTGCTCGCGCTGCTCGTGCCGCAGGCGCTGCGCGCGCGCCAGGCGTTCCTGCTCGGCAGCACCGCCTTCCTCGGCTGGGACAGCGTGCGCGTGCTCGCGCTGGTGCTGGTGCTGGCGCTGCCGCTGGCCTGGCGTTTCGCGCGCGCGCTCGACGCGCTGGTGCTCGGCGAGGCCGGCGCCGCGAGCCTGGGCGTGCCGCTGGCGCGCGTGCGCCTGCTGCTGGTCGCGCTGATGGCGTTGGCCACCGGCGCCGCGGTGGCGCAGGCCGGGCTGGTGGCCTTCGTCGGGCTGGTCGCGCCGCACCTGGTGCGCCGACTGGTGACCGTCACGCACGGCGCGTTGCTGACGCTGTCGGCGCTGGCCGGCGGCGTGCTGCTGCAGGCCGCCGACGTTGTCGCTCGCAGCGCGATCGCGCCGCAGGAGCTGCCGGTCGGGCTGCTGACCGCCTTGTTCGGCGGCGTGTACCTGCTGCTGCTGCTGCGCCGGCGTCATGCCGGCGGAAGCTGGCGGTGAGCGCGATGCTCGTCGCGAGCGGCTTGACGCTGGCGCTCGGCGGGCGCCGCGTGCTCGACGGCGTCGCGCTCGGACTGCGGCGCGGCGAGTGGGCGGCGATCGTCGGGCCGAACGGCGCCGGCAAGAGCACGCTGCTGACGCTGCTCGCAGGACTGCGGCGCCCCGACGCCGGCCGCGTCGAGCTCGACGGCCGGCCGATCGGTGCGTGGAGCGCGCGCGAGCGTGCCCAGCGCGTGGCCTGGTTGTCGCAGCACGGCGAGGCCGACGGCGACATCGCTGCGCGCGACGTCGTGCGCCTCGGCCGGCTGCCCCACCATGGGCTGTTCGGCGGTGTCACCGCGGCCGACGAGGCCGCCGTCGAGGCGGCGATGGCCGAGACCGAGTGCGCCGCGTTCGCGTCGCGGCGGCTGAGCGAGCTGTCGGGCGGCGAACGCCAGCGCGTGCTGCTCGCGCGCGCGCTGGCGGTGCGCTCTCCGCTGCTGCTGCTCGACGAGCCGACCACGCACCTCGACGCGCCGCACCAGCGCGCACTGGTGGCCAGCCTGCGCGAGCGCGCCCGTGCCGGCGCCGCGGTGGCCGCGGTGCTGCACGATCTGACGCTGGCGCTGGCCGCCGACCGCCTGCTGGTGCTCGAACGAGGACGCCTGCGCGCCGACGGCCCGCCGGCGCACGCCGAGGTGCGCGCCGCGCTGCAGGCGGTCTTCGGCGGCGCGATCCGCGTCGAACGCCTGCCCGACCCGGCGCACGACGGCGAGCGCTGGGTGGCGCTGCCCGACCTGTGACCGCCGCGCCGAGCGTGCCTCGCGTGCCGCCGCGCCGACAATCACTGCCGATGGGCCCGCAACGCATCGTCTGCCTGACCGAGGAGACCACCGAGTGGCTGTACCTGCTCG
>NZ_DAOKZA010000070.1:11223-12533 GCF_035325925.1 Azohydromonas sp.
CCGCAACGCATCGTCTGCCTGACCGAGGAGACCACCGAGTGGCTGTACCTGCTCGGCGAGGCCGACCGCATCGTCGGCATCAGCGGCTACACGGTGCGTCCGCGCCGTGCGCGCGACGAGAAGCCCAAGGTCTCGCATTTCCTCGACGGGCGCATCGAGCGCATCGTCGCGCTCGAGCCCGACCTGGTGGTCGGCTTCTCCGACATGCAGGCCGCGCTGGCCGACAAGCTGATCCGCGCCGGTCTGAACGTGCTGGTGACCAACCAGCGCAGCGTCGAGCAGATCGTCGCCACGCTGCGCCTGGTCGCGTCGATGGTCGGCGCCGTCGACCGTGCCGAGCACTGGATCGCCGCGTGCCGCGCGCGCCACGCCGAGATTGCCGCCGCCGCGGCGCGCTGGCCGCGACGGCCGCGCGTGTACTTCGAGGAGTGGGACGACCCGATGATCAGCGCGATCCGCTGGGTCAGCGAGCTGGTCGGCGTGGCGGGCGGCGACGACGTGTTCCCCGAACTCGCGGCGATGCCGATGGGCCGCGACCGCGTGATCCCCGATGCGCTGGAGCCGGCGCGGCGCGCCCCGGACGTGATCGTCGGCTCATGGTGCGGCAAGAAGTTCCGCCCCGAGAAGGTCGCGGCGCGCTCCGGCTGGGCCGCGGTGCCGGCGGTGCGCGACGGCGCACTGCACGAGGTCAAGTCGGCCGACATCCTGCAGCCCGGCCCGGCGGCGCTGACCGACGGCGTCGAGCGGCTGCACCGGCTCTTCGCCGCGTGGGCCGCGCGCGCGGCCTGAGACGCCGACGCGCACGCTATCCTGAGCGCCCATGTACCAGCGCCACTTCGGCCTCGGCGGCGAGCCGTTTTCGATCGCCCCCGACCCGCGCCTGCTGTACATGAGCGAGCGCCACCGCGAGGCGCTGGCGCACCTGCTGTACGGCGTGCGCGGCGGCGGCGGCTTCGTGCTGCTGACCGGCGACGTCGGCACCGGCAAGACCACCGTGTGCCGCTGCCTGCTCGAACAGGTGCCGGCGCACTGCCACGTGGCCTACATCTTCAATCCGGCGCTCGACGAGCTCGAGCTGCTGCGCACCGTGTGCGCCGAGTTCCACGTGCCGGTCGCCGCGCTGCCCGGCGGCGCGCCGACACGCAAGGACTGCGTCGACGCGTTGAACGCCCACCTGCTGCGCGCGCACGCGGCGGGCCAGAACAGCCTGCTGATCATCGACGAGGCGCAGAACCTGTCGCCGGCGGTGCTCGAACAGCTGCGCCTGCTGACCAACCTCGAGACCAACGAGCGCAAGCTGCTGCAGATCG
>NZ_DAOKZA010000071.1:0-2580 GCF_035325925.1 Azohydromonas sp.
TCGCGCTCGAAGCGCCCGCCCGCGTTGCGGTACAGGAACAGGCCCTCGTCCTGGAACGCGAGCAGGTCGACGCGGCCGTCGGCGTCGACATCGAACCAGGCGTAGCTGCCGATCTGCTGGTCGGGCAGCCCCAGGCCGAAGGCCTGCGCGACCTCCTCGAAGCGCATCGGGCCGACGCGCCGGTACAGCTGCTTGGGGAAGTCGCCGCTGAGGGCCTCGCGGTCGTAGCAGTTGACGAACAGCTCGAGCGCGCCGTCGCCGTCGACGTCGACCCAGTTCGCGTGCCGGCCCGAGCAGCCGCGCTTCTCGATGCCGGCCTCGACCGTCACGTCGTCGAGCTTGCCGACACCTCGCGTCACGAACAGTTCGTCGCGCACCTGGCTGCGTGCGTGCTCGGGCAGCTGCAGGAGCTTGCCGGCCAGCGCGCCGCGGGTGATGAACAGGTCCGGCACGCCGTCGTCGTTGATGTCGGCCCAGGCGTGGGCGTGACGGTCCTGCATCGCCAGCGAGAACGTCGTCGCCTTCGGCGACACCTTGCCCAGGCCGACGAAGATCTGGTCGGGGTGCAGGCCACCCGTGAAGTCGAACTGCAGCGGCAGGCCCTGCCCGCCGGGCACCAGCACCAGCCGCGAATCGGCCGTTGCGCCGAACTCCAGTTCGGTGCCGCCGCGCTCGCCGTCGCGGAACTCGGTCTTGCGCACGTCGAAGGCGCCCGGGCCGGCCACCTTCACCGGGTCGAGCACGCGCATGCGGCCGCGCCACGCGCCCAGCTCGGCGCTGCGGTGCGCCTGCACCACCACGTTCGTGCCGCGCCAGTACACGTACACACCGGGCCGCTCCGGCGTCGGGGTGTCGAACGACAGCTCGGCCAGCGGGAAGTCGCGGCTCTGGTCGAGCCGCCAGTCGCTGAGCACGTCGCGGAAGCCGCCCCGGCCGTCGCCCAGCCACAGCACCTGGCGGAAGTGGTGGTTCGACGTGTAGACGTCCATGTGGCCGTCGCCATCGGCGTCGACGACGCCGATGTCGAACAGCCGGTCGGTGGTCTGCTGCGGCAGCGCGTGCGCGACGAAGCCGCCGTCACGCCCCCGTGCCCAGTACAGCGCCAGCGCGCCGGCGAGCAAGGCGATGCCCAGGACGATGCCCCATCTGCGCACTTCGAACGAGCCCCCGTTTGTCGAACGATCCGATGCCGGCGCACCACCGCCCGCCCCGGGGCCGTTGCTGCGATGCGGGAAAGCGATTCACTATAGTGGAAGCCCCTGCGTGCAGGAGTGCCGCATTCCGCGAACGTTTCAACGCGAAACGCAGGTTCAACACGGGCATCATCGCGCGCTGCGGCATCCCTGCAGCGCTGCGGTCGCGGGCGCCCGGGTGCGCGTGTCTCCGTTCGACATGAATCTAGGCCAGACCATCCGGCACGGCGTGAAGTGGACCTTCCTGGGCAACACCGGAAGCCACGTGCTGCAGTTCCTGTTCGGCATCGCGCTGGCGCGGCTGCTGGTGCCGGCCGACTTCGGTGCGCTCGTCACCGTGCAGGCGTTCACCGGGTTCGTCGGCATGCTGGCGGCCGGCGGGCTGGGGCAGTCGCTGATCCGCGCCAAGGAGATCGCCACCGACGAGTTCAACGCCGTGTTCACGCTTCAGCTGCTGATGGGCACGCTGATCTACGCGGCGTTCTACCTGCTGGCGCCGCTGGTCGGCAGCTACTTCGACAACCCGCTGTACACCGACCTGCTGCGCGTCACGGCGATCAGCTTCGTGATCCGGCCGTTCGCGTCGATCCGCTTCGCCTGGCTCAACCGCCACATGCTGTTCGACAAGCGCGCGATCATCGAGTTGAGCGTCGGCCTGCTGACGGGCGTGGTCAGCGTGGCGATGGCCTGGACCGGCATGGGCGTGTGGAGCCTGGTGTTCTCGGGCATTGTCGGCGCCTTCGCCACCAACGTGCTGCTGTCGTTCATCGTGCCGCTGCACCTGCGCCTGCGCTGGCAGGTCGAGACGGTGCGCAAGCACAGCCGCTTCGGCGTGAAGATCACGCTGGCCGAGCTGATCAGCTACATCCGCGTGCAGGCGGTGTACCTGATGGTCAGCAAGAGCTCGGGCCCTGTCGACCTGGGCCTGCTCACCCGCGCCGAGAGCCTGGCGCGGCTGCCCAACCGCTTCATCACGCCGGCCACGGGCCCGGTGGTGTTCCGCGCGATGAGCAAGGTGCAGGAAGACCTGGACCAGACCAAGTACCTCTTCTACCGCACCATCACGCTGCTGAGCGTGTACATCAGCCCGCTGCTGGTGGGCGTGCTCTGGCTGGCCGAGCCTCTGGTGCACGTGCTGTACGGCCCGAAGTGGATGCAGGCCGTGGTGCCCGTGCAGATCATGGCCGTGGCCGGGTTCGTGCTGCCGGTCGCCCGGCCGGCCAGCCTGGTGCTGCAGGCGCAGAACCGCATCGGCAGCGAGATGGTGGCGCAGGCGGGCGCACTGGTGTTCGCCGTCGTCGCCTGCCTCTTCGCGCTGCGCTGGGGGTTGGAGGGCGTGGCCTGGACCATCGTCGCGACGCACGTGCTGACCATGGGCTGGCTGTAC
>NZ_DAOKZA010000071.1:2680-11502 GCF_035325925.1 Azohydromonas sp.
AGTTCAACTACGTGCTGGCGCGGTGGCCGAAGGACTTCCCGCTGACCGCCGAGGCCGAGAACGGCAAGGCGCGGGCGTCCACGATGCTGATGGGTGTGCCCGGCGGGCGGCGCTACTGAGGTCACGAGCTTGCGTCCGGGACGCGCCGCGCTGCGCAGACCTGCCAAGACGATGTGCACGCGAACCCACCACGCCGCCGCCCGCCTCCGCTGCGCCGGAGCGGGCCGGTGAAACACGTGCTGCGCCGCACGGCGTTCTTCTTCCGCTACGCGTGGCTGTTCAGCCTGTTCGTCAACCTGGCGATGCTGACGCTGCCGCTGTACATGCTGCAGGTGTACGACCGCGTGCTGGCGTCGCGCAGCCTGCCCACGCTGGCGATGCTGACGCTCGGCGCCGCGTTCGTCTACGCCGTCTACGTCGGCCTCGAGATGCTGCGCTCGCGCGTGCTGGTGCAGGCCAGCGTTGCGCTCGACCGGCTGCTCGGCGCGCAGGTGCTGGGCGAGGTGTTCGCGCGCGCCGCGCAGCCGCTCGGCGAGCGCCACGCCGGCGCGGTGCGCGACGTGGCCACGCTGCGCCAGTACGTGACCGGCTCGGGCCTGTTCGCGTTCTTCGACGCGCCGTGGAGCCTGGTGTTCCTGGCGATCATCTTCGCGATCCACCCCTGGCTGGGCGCCACCGCGCTGCTGGGCATGCTGGTGCTGCTCGCGCTGGCGCTGGCCGACGAACGCCGCACCCGGCCGCTGCTGCTGCAGGCCAACGCGCTGGCGCGCCAGGCAGGGCGCGACGCCGATGCCGCGGTGCGCCAGGCCGAGGCGGTCGAGGCGATGGGCATGCGCGCCGCGGTGGTTGCACGCTGGTCGGCGCGCAACGACGAGGTGCTGCGTGCGCAGTCGCAGGCCAGCGACCGCTCGGGCAGCATCGTCGCGACGTCCAAGGGGCTGCGGCAGCTGCTGCAGGTCGCCATGCTGGGGCTCGGTGCCTACCTCGTGATCACGCAGCACCTGAGCGCGGGCACGATGATCGCCGCGACCATCCTGCTGGCGCGCGCCACCGCACCGCTCGAGCTGGCCATTGCGGGGTGGCGCGGCTTCGTCGACGCGCGCGCGGCGTACGCCCGGCTCGCGGCGCTGGTCGACCGCGCGCCGTCGGCGGCGGCGGCGCTCGAGCTGCCGGCGCCGCGCGGCGCCGTCGAGGTCGACCGCATCGTGGTCGCGCCGGTGGCCGACCGACCGCCGGTGCTCAAGGGCGTGTCGTTCGACGTCGCCGCCGGCGAGTGCGTCGCGGTGATCGGGCCGAGCGCGGCGGGCAAGTCGACGCTGCTGCGTGCGCTGCTGGGGCTGTGGCGACCGCAGTCGGGCTGCGTGCGGCTCGACGGGGCCGACGTGGCGGATTGGCCGCGCGAGTCGCTGGCGCCGCACGTGGGCTACCTGCCGCAGGACGTCGAGCTGCTGGCCGGCACGGTGGCCGAGAACATCGCGCGCATGGGGCCGATGCCGCAGAGCTCGCAGGCGGTGGTGGCTGCGGCGACTCTGGCCGGCGCGCACGAGATGATCCTCAAGCTGCCGGGCGGCTACGACACGGTGATCGGCGACGCGGCGACGGTGCTCAGCGGCGGGCAGCGGCAGCGCATCGGGCTGGCGCGCGCGCTGTTCGGGCCGCCGAAGTTCGTCGTGCTCGACGAACCCAACTCGAACCTCGACACCGACGGCGAGGCGGCGCTGATGGCCGCGATCCGCGCGCTGAAGGCGATGGGCAGCACCGTGGTGTTCGTCACGCACAAGCCGTCGCTGCTGGCCGACGCCGACCGCGTGCTGGTGCTGCACGCCGGCAGCGTGGCCGCTTTCGGCCCGCGCGACGAGGTGCTGGCGAAGGTGTCGGGCCGGCCGGTGCGCGATGCGCAGCCGGCGACGGCCACGTGATGTGCACGGCGGCCCGATGAGCGGCTTGCCTGCATCCAGCCCGCCGGCCGGCGTCGACGGCACCGACGACCCATTCGTGCGCGGGGCGCGCATCGGGCGCGTCGGCGCGCTGGCGATCGCGGTGCTGTTCGGCGGCGCGTTCGCGTGGCTCGCACTGGCGCCGCTGTCGAGCGCCGTCGTGGTGCCGGCGTCGCTGGTCGTCGAGGACTACCGCCGCCCGGTGCAGCACCTCGAGGGCGGGATCGTCAGCCGCGTGCTGGTGCGCAGCGGCGACCGCGTCGAGCAGGGACAGGTGCTGATGCAGCTCGAGGAGGTGCAGGCCGACGCCGGCGTGCAGGCGCTGCAGGACCAGCTCGACGCCGAGCTGGCCCGCGCGACCCGCGCCGATGCCGAGCGACGGATGCAGCCGCGGCCGCAGTTCCCGCCCGAACTGGAGGCGCGCGCGCAGCCAGGGCACAAGGCGCGGTCGCTGCTGCGCGCCGAGTCGGAGCTGTTCGCCGCGCGCCGTCGGCAGTGGCAAGGCCAGACCGCGCTGCTGCGCAGCCAGGCCGTCCAGGTGCGCGCCGAGATCGACGGGCTGCGCTCGCAGATCGCCGCGGCCGACACGAACCGCCGGCTGCTCGAGCGCGAACTCGAGATGAACCGCGACCTGTACCGGCGCGAGTTCGTGCAGCAGACGCGCGTGATGACGCTCGAGCGCGCGCTGGCCGACAAGGACGAGCAGCGCGGCGAGTACGTGGCCGAGCTGGCCAAGGCGCAGCAGAAGCTCGTCGAGCTCGACCTGAGGGTCATCGCGCTGCAGGACGACTACGTCAAGCGTGCCTCCGACGAGTACACCGAGGCCAACCGCCGGGTGATCGAGCTGCGCGAGCGCCTGCGCCCGATGACCCAGGCCCTCGACCGCCGCGCCGTGCAGGCGCCGGTGGCCGGCGAGGTGGTCGGCCTGCGCGTGCACGCGCCGGGCGCCGTGATCGCCCCCGGCGAGGTGCTGATGGAGATCGTGCCCGCCGAGCCGTCGCTGCTCGTCGAAGGCCGGGTGCGACCCGAGGACGTCGCGGACCTGGCGATCGGGCTGCCGGTGAGCGTGCAGATCACCGCGTTCAAGCAGCGCAGCACGCCGCTGCTGAGCGGCCAGGTGACGTACCTGTCGGGCGACAGCCTGACCAGCGAAGTCGACGGCGTGCCGGTGGCGCACTATCTGGTGCACGCCACCGTCGACGCCGAGTCGACGCGTGACCTGCCGCGGCGCCTGGCCCCCGGCATGCCGGCAACGATGTTCATCGAGACCCGGGCGCGCAGCGCGCTGGACTACCTGCTGCAGCCGCTGACCGACTCGATGCGCAAGGCGTTCACCGAGCCGTAGCGTCGACGATGCGCGGCGCCGACCCCGACGCTGGCCGCCGATGAGCGGGTTTCGAGGCCGGTGCGACGCGCGCCGCGCGGCACCCGCGGCGGGTGGCGAAGTGCACCCGATCGTCGCGGCGGCGTCGGGGCGCGGCGGCGGGAACGGCGCTTCGTTCGCGACGCAGGGTTCGTGCACGGTGGCGCTCGACGGCGAGCTGTACGGGCTGGACGAGCTGCGCCGGCAACTGCAGGTCGACGCCACGTCGCCGGCCGCGGTGGTGCTGGCGGCGTGGCGGCGCTGGTCGACGGCGTGCCTGCCGCGGCTGGACGGCGAGTTTGCGCTGGCGCTGCTCGACGGCGACGAATTGCTGCTGTACCGCGACCCCACCGGCCTGCGCAGCCTGTACTGGGCGGCCACCGGGCCGGGAGCGCTGGCCTTCGCCACGCGGCTGCGTGCGCTGGTGGAGCTGCCGCAGGTCGGCCGGCGCGTCGCGCGGCGATCGCTGCACGAGTACCTGCGCTTCGGCGACATCGCTGCGCCGCACACGCTGCTCGAAGGCGTGCACGCGCTCGAGGCGGGGAAGTTGCTGCGCTGCTCGCCGGCGGGCATCGCCGTGCAGCCACCGCCGGCGCCCGACGCGCCGCGGCCGCCCGCGCAGTTCGACGCGGCAGTCGACGCGGTCGAGGCCGCGCTCGCGCGCAGCGTCCACGAGCGGCTGAACGGCGCGCGCCGGCCCGCGGCCTTCCTCAGCTCGGGCGTCGACTCGTCGCTGATTTGCGCGCTGGCGGCGCGCGAACGCCCAGACCTGCAGGCGATCACGGTCGGCGTCGACGGCACGCAGGACGAGTCGCCGGCGGCGCGGCGCATCGCGCAGCACCTGGGGGTGCGGCACGAGGTGTTGCGCTTCTCCGGCACCGAGCTGGCGCTGGCGTTCGAGCGCCTCGCGACATCGATGGACCAGCCGATGGCCGACCCGGCCACGCCCGCCTCGGTGCTGGCGTTCGACCACTGCCGCGAGCGCCACGACGTGGTGCTCGACGGCACCGGTGCCGACGAGGTGGTCGGTGCGATGCCGCCGCGGCACGTGCGTCTGGCGGTGCAGTACGCCAGCCTGCTGCCGCCGGCTGCGCGGCGGGCGATCGCCGGCGCGGTGCGCGCGGTGCCCGCGCTGGCCGGGTACGCGCCGATCGTCGACTTCGAGCACCCGGCCGACACGATGATCCGCTGGCAGGGCTTCACGCGCCGCGAGATCGAGGCGCTGTGCGGCGACGTCGTGTCGTTCGAGCACACGACCTTCTACCGCACGTTCGCGCGGTTCCCGCGCCCGGCCCACTTCGAACGCTACTCGGCCCTCGTCGACGCGATGCCCTGCGACCGGCTCACGCAGGCGGTGGCGGCCACCGGCGCGACGGTGCGCTACCCGTTCCACGGCCTCGAAGCGAGCGCGCTGGTGCGACGGCTGCGCACCGACTTCCGCGACGCGCCGGGCGCGCCGAAGCGCATCCTGCGCGCCGTGCTGGCGCGCCACGTGCCGCAGCCGCTGTGGGACCGGCCCAAGCACGGGTTCAACGTGCCGCTGGCCGGCATGCTGCGCGCCGACGGGCACCGCCTGGTGCGCACCCACCTGGACCCGGATCGCTGGCGACCGCGGGCGCTGCTGTCGGTGCAGGCACTGGGCGAGCTGGCCCGGCGCTACGAGGCGGGCGAAGAGCGACTGGCGTTTCGGGTGTGGACGCTCGTCGTGCTGGACGCCTGGCTGCACGCCAACGTCGACGCCGCCTGGCCGTGAGCCGTGCGGCGCCGGATGCGGCCCGGCAGCTCGCACCGCCTTTGGACTTGGTTGCCCTCAGTCGGGACCGTGAGGTTCGGGGCTGCGCCAGTGGCACCAGCGTGGATCACTTTCGCGGGCTTGGCCAGCCGCCCCCTTGGAGCAGGGATCCCCGTAGATGGCACGTGACGGGCAGTACGAGTCGATCACATAGAGAGGTCGGCGCTTCGTCTCGTTGAACGTTCGGCCAAGGTACTCACCGATGATGCCGAGCGCGGCGAGCTGCACGCCGCCGAGCAGCAGAATCGCCACCATCACGCTCGGATAGCCAGCGACCGGCTCACCCCACACCAGTGTTTTTACGACGACCCAGGCGGCGAAGAGAAGCGCCGACAGCGACACGGCGAGCCCGGCGTAGCTGGCGACCCTGAGGGGCAAGGTCGTGAACGACGTGATGCCCTCCAGCGCGAGGTTCCACAGCTTCCAGTAGTTCCACTTGCTCGACCCGGCGAAGCGGGGCTCCTGCCGGTAGGTCACCGAAGCCTGCGGATAGCCGATCCATGCATACAGGCCCTTCATGAACCGATGCTGCTCCCGCAGCTGACGCAAGGCCAGCACGGCACGGCCGCTCAACAGACGGAAGTCGCCGGCGTCAGGGGGAATGGGAACGTCACTCAGTCCTTTGAGAACGCGATAGAAGTAGCCGGCACTTGTCTGACGTACCAGCGATTCGCCGTGTCGCTCGGTGCGTACGGCATACACGACGTCGAACCCCTCGCGCCACCGCTCGATCAGTTGGGGAATGACTTCGGGTGGATGCTGCAAGTCGGCGTCGATCATCACAACTGCGCGGCCGCCGGCGTGGTCGAGTCCTGCCGTAAGGGCCAGTTCCTTTCCGAAGTTGCGCGAGAGCGTGATGAGCGCGACCCTCGGATCGGCCAGCTGCAGCGTCCGGAGAATGCTGGCCGACGCATCGCGGCTGCCGTCGTCGACGTACAGGATCTCGCACGGCACGGCCAGTTCATCGAGAACGTGGGCAAGTCGGCGGTGGAACTCCGCCACCGTTCCCTGTTCGTCGTAGACGGGCACCACCACCGACAGGACCGGCCGCGCATGGACTCCGCAGTCGCTGTCGCATTCCGCCGCGCTCGGCAGGCTCACCAGGTCCGACTGGCGGCTCGTCATGCGGCACTTCCCTCGCGAAACGACCAGGCCGCGTGCAGGAGGAAGTTGGTCAGGAACACAACCAGAGTGGCGACGATCTGTACCGCAAGGTAGTGGAGCCCCCACAGGTCTGCACCGATATAGACGAGGACGGCATTCAGCACCCCCGTGCCGAACGCGACCGCAAGGAATCGCGGGACGGCGTCGCGATGCTGCTTGGTGCTCCTGAAGGTAAAACGCCTGTTCAGGGCGTAGTTCACCCACGCACCCAGGGCGGAGCCCGCCACGGTGGCCACGACGGCAGCAACGCCGAACGCCTCCACGAGGACGATGAGTGCAAGGTAGTGCACCGGGGTGGCAGCCGCCCCCACGAGGCCGAAGCGGAACAGCTTGCGCAGCATGTCGTGAGTGTCGCTCCGTGGCCGGGTCCGGCGAGCCTCTCAACGGATTTCCAGCTCGATCCGGTGACTGCCCGGTGGTGTCCGCGATCGCTTGTCGGGCGGAGTGATGCTGATCCAGGCTCTCACGCCGGCATCGTCGGTGACCCAACGCACGAGGCAGGGGAATGCCCAATAGTGCATCTGCGAGATCGCGCCGTACGGTCGCTGCGACGTGACCGTCAACTCCAGACCCCCGGTCGAACGGATGGCGTAGGCATGGGACTCGACGGTCCCGATCAGCAGCCGATGAAATGCCCAGCTCTGCGCCAGCATCGCCTGGGCGCCGATCCCGATGACGATGCTCACCGCGACTGCGGCCGCGACCATCGGCGCCATGATGTATCGCGTCAGCCGCTGCAGCGCCGGCCGCATCCGCAGCTGCAGCGCATCGAGGGCCGCAGCGCCGGCGACGAGCAGGCCGGGCAGCATCACATAGGTATTGCGCCGGCCGACACCGTAGCCCCCGGTGAATGCGAAGGGCAGCACGGCGGCAGCCGCGACGGCGAGTCCGGTGACCACGACCCAGAGGTGAACGGCGGGCCCAGTGCTCGCCGTTGCGCGCCTCCAGCTGCTCGACGAAACCATGCGCCAGCCTGCGACGACGACAGCCACGACGATCAGCAGCGGCAGCCACGTGAGCAGCCTCAAGGTATCGATGCCGCCGCGCATCAGACCGCCCCACGGCGACGCGTCGGGCAGCAGGCTCAGCCACCACGCCAGCCTCCACAGCAGGCCGGCGCCGGCGGCTGTCTCGGCGATCGACGTGGCGCGTTCGATTCTGCCGCGCGAGCTGGGGAACAGGCCGAAGTGGATCAACAGGAAGACGACGGCGCAGCCGACGACGATCGCCAACGGAATCCAGGCCGGCTGCCCGGTCGCTCGCCTTCGCGCGCGTACGAAGTGAATGATCGCCAACGTACCGAGAATCGGCAGGAACTGTTCAATGCCCAACGTGGCGGCGAGTGCGAACACTGCCGTCAGAACGAGCCAGCCCCGTCGCCCGCTACGCTCGAACTCGAGGTACGTCCAGACCGCGAGGGTTGTCAGCAGCGAACCGAACACATAGCCGTAGCCGGCGGCCAGCCAGAGAACCGACTCGAACGTGATCGGGTGGATGGCCAGCACCAATACGGCGGCGAGCGAGGGTGCGACCGCAACGCCGGCGCGCCACAGGAGCTTCAGCAGCAGGGCACAGGTCGCGATGTGACCCATCAGGACGAGGGCGTGCAAGACGTACCAGGGCGCATCGAGTGGTCTTGCGAACCAGGGAAGGTGATAGGTGCCGAGTTGCGTGACCGCCAGGAACAGCCTGCCGTTCCACTTGTGGAGCCAGAAGTGGACCGCATCCCAGAAGCCGTTCAACGTGGCCAGCTCGCACATGCAAACGTCGTCACCCTGGATCCCGCGGGTCCACACGGCTCCGTAGGCCAGCAGTACCGTCGCGACGAGCGTCACATGCGCCCACGCCCGAGACCGATCACGAACGTCGGCGGCGTCGGGTCCCAGGAGCATGGCGGCGGGCTTCGGCATCGCTGCGAAAGTGTCTGAGACCTGTCACCGCGACAGGTCGCGCAGCAAGTCCCGGACCTTCCAGAGGCTGGTGCAGACAACGACGTCGAGAGCCTCCATGTCGGCGGCGCACGGACGCGGCGCGAGCCGGACGAGATGGCCGATGCCTGCCGACCGACCTGCCATGATGTCCGAGTCCTTGTCGCCGACGAAGACGCTGCGGCTCAGGTCCAGCGCCAGTTCATCGCGCGCCCTCAGCAGCATGCCCGGGTTCGGCTTGCGGTCGAAAGACTCGCACCGGTACTCACCGATCCCTTCCGTGGGGTGATAGGGACAGTGGTAGACGCGTGCGATGTCGACGCCACGTTGCCGGAACTCGCCCAGCATCCACGCGGTAAGTCGCCCGAAGTCGGCCTCGGTGTAGTAGCCACGGCCGATGCCGGCCTGGTTGGTGACGACCACCGGCACGTAGCCCAGCTCGACCGCCGTCGAGCACAACTCGAAGATGCCCGGCATGAACTCGAAGTCCTCGACGCGGTGCACGTAGTGCTTGTCGACGTTGATCACGCCGTCGCGATCGAGGAACAGCGCGCGTCGGGGCATGGCTGTCATCGCTCAACGAACAGCTGCTGCGCGCGTGCGTAGTCGTCGGGCACGCCGATGTCGATGAACAGGCC
>NZ_DAOKZA010000072.1:0-11102 GCF_035325925.1 Azohydromonas sp.
GCGCCGACCATGCCGGTGCCCACCGTCTCGTCGCCCTTGTCGAACGAGCCGACGTTGCGCGGGTTCTCGTAGTGCTCGATGACCTTGTCGCTGTATGCCATGGTGCTGCTCCTCGTGTCGTGGCGGGCCGGCGTGTCAGTGCGCGGCCCACTGGATGGTGCTCAGGTCGACGCCGTCCTTGTACATCTCCCACAGCGGCGACAGCTCGCGCAGCTTGGCCACGCGGTCCTTCAGCGTCGCGACGACGTAGTCGATCTCCTCGGCGGTCGTGTAGCGGCCGATCGTCATGCGCAGGCTCGAGTGGGCGAGTTCGTCGCTGCGGCCGAGCGCGCGCAGCACGTAGCTCGGCTCGAGGCTCGCCGAGGTGCACGCCGAGCCCGACGACACCGCGACGCCCTTGATGCCCATGATCAGGCTCTCGCCCTCGACGAAGTTGAACGACGCGTTCACGTTGTGCGGCACGCGCTGCTCGAGGTGACCGTTGATGTAGACCTGCTCGATGTCGGCGATGCCGCGCAGCAGCCGCTGCTGCAGCATGCGCACGCGCTCGAGCTCGGTGCCCATCTCGTCCTTCGCGATGCGGAACGCCTCGCCCATGCCGACGATCTGGTGCGTGGGCAGCGTGCCGCTGCGCATGCCGCGCTCGTGGCCGCCGCCGTGCATCTGCGCCTCGATGCGCACGCGCGGCTTGCGCCGCACGTACAGCGCGCCGATGCCCTTGGGCCCGTAGGTCTTGTGCGACGCCAGGCTCATCAGGTCCACCGGCAGCGACCCGACGTCGATCGGCATCTTGCCGGTGGCCTGCGCGGCGTCGGTGTGGAAGATGATGCCGCGCTCGCGGCACAGCGCGCCGATCGCCGCGACGTCCTGGATCACGCCGATCTCGTTGTTGACGAGCATGACCGAGGCCAGGATCGTGTCGGGGCGCAGCGCGTCCTTGAAGCGGTCGAGGTCGAGCAGACCGTCCTCGCGCACGTCGAGGTAGGTGACCTCGAAGCCGTCGCGCTCGAGCGCGCGGCAGGTGTCGAGCACGGCCTTGTGCTCGGTCTTCACGGTGACGATGTGCTTGCCGCGTGTCTTGTAGAAGTGCGCCGCGCCCTTCAGCGCGAGGTTGTCGCTCTCGGTGGCGCCCGAGGTCCAGACGATCTCGCGCGGGTCGGCACCGATCAGCTCGGCCACCTGCGCGCGCGCCTTCTCGACGGCCTCCTCGGCCTCCCAGCCCCAGGCGTGGCTGCGCGAGGCGGGGTTGCCGAAGTGCTCGCGCAACCAGGGGATCATCGCGTCGACCACGCGCTGGTCCACCGGGTTGGTGGCGCCGTAGTCCATGTAGATCGGGAAGTGGGGCGTGGTGTCCATGCGCGCAGGTGCCTTACTTCGTCAATGCGGCGCCGCCGAGGGCGAACACCGAGTTCGGCGCGGTGACCTTGATCGGCTTGACCACCGGCACGCTCGAGATCGCGCGCTTGACCGGTGCCTCCTCGATCGAGATGCCCTTGGCGAGCTGCTCGTCGACGAGTTTCTTCAGCGTGATCGAGTCGAGGTATTCGATCATGCGCGCGTTCAGGCTGGTCCACAGGTCGTGCGTCATGCACTTGCCGGTGTCCTCGCCCATGCAGCTCTCCTTGCCGCCGCAACCGGTGGCGTCGATCGGCTCGTCGACGGCGACGATGATGTCGGCCACGGTGATGTCCTCGGCCTTGCGGCCCAGCGAGTAGCCGCCGCCGGGGCCGCGTGTGCTCTCGACCAGCTCGTGGCGGCGCAGCTTGCCGAACAGCTGCTCCAGGTACGACAGCGAGATCTGCTGGCGCGAGCTGATCGCCGCCAGCGCCACCGGACCCGAGTGGGCCCGCAGGGCGAGGTCGATCATCGCGGTGACGGCAAATCGGCCTTTGGTGGTGAGACGCATCGAACTGCTCCTTTTCGCCTTGCGGCATCGCTGACCCGGACGGCGCGCGGTCGACGCGCCTGCTGCGGCTGCGGGCGGGCGTGGTCGACGCCCGACGGCTGAATGCGCCCGGACCGGGGTCACCGGCCCACCGCGTCGGGATCACTGCACTATCCCGAGTTTTCCAGTCAAGTATACCCGAAACCGACCCTTTTGGTCGAGTTTGGCGCGGTGGGTTCCGTCAGGTCGGCAGTTTTGTCCTGGACAGATGGTCGATCAACCCGTCGCACGCGTCCTCGATCAGGTCGAGCACACGCTCGAACCCGTCGGCGGGCCCGTAGTACGGGTCCGGCACCTCGTCGACCACGTGCCGGCGCGCGAACTCCATCAGCAGGCGCAGCCTCGCCTCGCCGCCGGGCGGGCAGATCGAACGCAGGTGCGCCAGGTTGTCGCGGTCCATCGCCAGCACCAGCTCGAAGCGCTCGAAGTCGTCGGTCTGCACGCGACGCGCGCGCAGCGGCGCGAGGTCGTAGCCGCGGCGCGCGCCGTGCGCCTGCGCGCGCGCGTCGGGCGGTTCGCCGGCGTGCGCGCCGTGCGTGCCCGCCGAGTCGGCGTCCAGGCGGTGCGCCAGGCCGCGGCGCGTCGCCAAGCCGCGCAGCACCGCCTCGGCGGTCGGCGAGCGGCAGATGTTGCCCATGCAGACGAACAGCACGCGCAGCTTGTCGCCCGCGTCGTCGGGTGGCATCGCGTCGGGCGGCGGCGCAGCGCGCCGCGGCCAGCGGATCACGACTTGCCCCCCGCGACCAGCGGCACCACGTTGCCGTCGTGCCCCGGTCCGCCGAACGCCTGCTCGCGCAGCAGCGCGAGCTGGTCACGGATGCGCGCGGCCTTCTCGAACTCGAGGTTCTTCGCGTGCTCGAGCATCTGCCGCTCGAGCAGCTTGATGCGCCTGCCCAGGTCCTTTTCGGACAGCGCCTCGACCTCGGCGGCGGCCTGCGCGCGCTGCAGGTCGTCCCTGGCCGCCTTGTCGGAGACGACGCCGTCGATCAGATCGCGCACCTGCTTGCGGATGCCCTGCGGGACGATGCCGTGCGCGGCGTTGTGGGCGACCTGCTTCGCACGCCGGCGTTCGGTCTCGTCGATCGCGCGCTTCATCGAGTCGGTCATCTGGTCGGCGTAGAGGATCGCCCTGCCGCGCACGTTGCGCGCCGCGCGGCCGATGGTCTGGATCAGGCTGCGCTCGGCGCGCAGGAAGCCTTCCTTGTCGGCGTCCAGGATCGCCACCAGCGAGACCTCCGGGATGTCCAGGCCCTCGCGCAGCAGGTTGATGCCGACCAGCACGTCGAAGGCGCCCAGGCGCAGGTCGCGGATGATCTCGACGCGCTCGACGGTGTCGACGTCGCTGTGCAGGTAGCGCACCTTGACGCCGTTGTCGGCGAGGTAGTCGGTCAGCTGCTCGGCCATGCGCTTGGTCAGCGTCGTGATCAGCACGCGCTCGCCGACACTCACGCGCTCGCGGATCTCCTGCAGCACGTCGTCGACCTGCGTCGTCGCCGGCCGCACCTCGATCTCGGGGTCGACCAGCCCGGTCGGGCGCACGACCTGCTCGACGACCTGCCCCGAGTGCTGCTGCTCGTACGCCGCCGGCGTCGCGCTGACGAAGATCGCCTGGCGCATCTTGTTCTCGAACTCTTCGAACTTCAGCGGCCGGTTGTCGAGCGCGCTGGGCAGCCGGAAGCCGTATTCGACGAGCGTCGTCTTGCGCGCGCGGTCGCCGTTGTACATGCCGCCGAGCTGGCCGATCAGCACGTGGCTCTCGTCGAGGAACATCAGCGCGTCGCCGGGCAGGTAGTCGACCAGCGTCGGCGGTGGCTCGCCGGGCTTCGCACCCGACAGGTGGCGCGTGTAGTTCTCGATGCCCTTGCAGTGGCCGACCTCCTGCAGCATCTCGAGGTCGAAGCGCGTGCGCTGCTCCAGCCGCTGCGCCTCGACGAGCTTGCCGGCGGCGACCAGCTCGGCGGTGCGCTCGCGCAGCTCGGCCTTGATGCCGTCGATCGCGCGCAGCACCTGCTCGCGCGGCGTCACGTAGTGGCTCGACGGGTAGACGACGAAGCGCGGCACCTTCTGCCGGATGCGCCCCGTCAGCGGGTCGAACAGCGCGAGCGACTCGATCTCGTCGTCGAACAGCTCGACGCGGATCGCCAGCTCGCTGTGTTCGGCCGGGAAGATGTCGATCTGCTCGCCGCGCACGCGGAACGTGCCGCGCGAGAAGTCGGTCTCGTTGCGCGTGTACTGCATGCGGATCAGCTGCGCGATCACTTCGCGCTGGCCGATGCGGTCGCCCACGCGCGCGATGAAGCGCATCTGCGTGTAGTCCTCGGGCTTGCCGATGCCGTAGATCGCGCTGACCGTGGCGACGACGACGACGTCGCGCCGCTCGAGGATGCTCTTCGTCGCCGACAGCCGCATCTGCTCGATGTGCTCGTTGATCGAACTGTCCTTCTCGATGAACAGGTCGCGCTGCGGCACGTAGGCCTCGGGCTGGTAGTAGTCGTAGTAGCTGACGAAGTACTCGACGGCGTTCTTCGGGAAGAACTCGCGGAACTCGCTGTACAGCTGCGCGGCCAGCGTCTTGTTTGGCGCGAACACGATCGCCGGGCGACCCAGCCGAGCGATGACGTTGGCCATCGTGAACGTCTTGCCCGAGCCGGTGACGCCGAGCAGCGTCTGGTAGCTCAACCCGTCGCGCACGCCGTCGACGAGCTGCGCGATCGCGGCCGGCTGGTCGCCGGCCGGCGGGTACGGCTTGTACAGCTGGAACGGCGAGTCGGGGAACGAGACGAACTCGCCGGCCGGGGGGTCGGCGACGGGCAGCTCGGTCGCGGTCGGTACGGCCATCGGGTAATCCCTGGAGTCACTAAAATGGTGCCGCTGTCGCCGCGGTCAAGGCCGCGGCGAACCCGACAGCCTAACGCAGCCGACGCACCGCGACGGCGCCCCTGCCCCGACCCGCCCTGCCTGGAAGCATCATGTCCCTGTTTGCCGCCGTCGAACTGGCCCCGCGCGACCCGATCCTCGGCCTGAACGAGCAGTTCGCCGCCGACAGCCGCCCGAACAAGGTCAACCTCGGCGTGGGCGTGTACACCGACGACAACGGCAAGCTGCCGCTGCTGCAGTGCGTCGCCGCCGCCGAGAAGCAGCTGATGGAAGCACCGAAGCCGCGCGGCTACCTGCCGATCGACGGCATCGCCGCCTACGACAGGGCGGTGCAGGGGCTCGTCTTCGGCGCCGATAGCGAGGTGATCACGTCGGGGCGCGTGGCCACCGTGCAGGCGCTCGGCGGCACCGGCGGGCTGAAGCTCGGTGCCGACTTCCTCAAGCGTGTCGCCCCCGGCGCCAAGGTGCTGATCAGCGACCCGAGCTGGGAGAACCACCGCGCGCTGTTCACGAACGCCGGCTTCACCGTCGAGACCTACCCGTACTACGACGCGGCGACGCGCGGCGTGAACTTCGGCGCCATGCTCGCCGCGCTGCGCGCCGCGCCTGCGGGCACCGTCGTCGTGCTGCACGCCTGCTGCCACAACCCGACCGGCGCCGACCTGACCCCCGCGCAGTGGGGCGAGGTCGTCGACGCGGTGAAGGCGCGCGGGCTCGTCGCGTTCCTCGACATGGCGTACCAGGGCTTCGGCGACGGCATCGCCGAGGACGGCGCCGCGGTGCGCCGCTTCCTGGCCGCCGGCATCGACTTCTTCGTCGCCACGTCGTTCTCGAAGAGCTTCTCGCTGTATGGCGAGCGCGTCGGCGCGCTCAGCGTGGTGTGCGAGAGCAAGGACGAAGCGGCGCGCGTGCTCAGCCAGCTGAAGATCGTGATCCGCACCAACTACAGCAACCCGCCGACCCACGGCGCGCAGGTGGTGGCCACCGTGCTGACGACGCCGGCGCTGCGCGCGCAGTGGGAGCAGGAACTGGCCGGCATGCGCCAGCGCATCAAGGCGATGCGCGAGGCGCTGAAGACGAAGCTCGAGACCGCCGGCGTGAGCGGTGACCTGGGCTACATCACGCGCCAGAAGGGCATGTTCAGCTACTCGGGCATGAGCGCGGCGCAGATGCAGCGCCTGCGCAGCGAGTTCGGCATCTACGGCGTCGACTCGGGCCGCATCTGCGTGGCCGCGCTCAACGAGCACAACCTTGACACGGTGGCGTCGGCGATCGCCACGGTGATGCGCGGCTGACGCTGCCCGGCGCAGCGGCACGCTGTCGCGCAGGCGACACCGCAACGCCCGATCTGTCGCCAGTGCGACAGTGCAGGCGCATTGGACGCGTCGGCCTCGGTGTTTTCTCGCTACCGCGGGCGCGTCGCTGCGCGGCAGCATGAAAATTGCAGCAGAATGCTGCGGTGCACAAATCACAAATCGTGTGCGGCGTGTCGGCCCGCGATCAGCGCGGCATGCTCATGATGGCGAACCGCCATCGACCGAATCGAGGGCCCCGATGCTCTATCAACTCTACGAAACCCAGCGCGCGCTGATGGCGCCGTTCTCCGAATTCGCCAGCGCGTCGGCCAAGCTGTACAACCATCCGCTGTCGCCGTTCTCTCACACACCGGTGTCGCAGCGCGTGGCCGCCGGCTTCGACCTGCTGCACCGGCTGGCCAAGGAGTACGAGAAGCCGCCGTTCGGCATCACCACCGCGCGCGTCGGCGGCATCGACGTCGCGGTGCAGGAGCAGGTGGCGATCGCCAAGCCGTTCTGCCGGCTGCTGCGCTTCAAGCGCTTCAGCGACAACCACGAGGCGCTGGCGACGATGAAGACGCAGCCCACCGTGCTCGTCGTCGCGCCGCTGTCGGGCCACCACGCCACGCTGCTTCGCGACACCGTGCGCAGCCTGCTGCAGGACCACAAGGTGTTCATCACCGACTGGACCGACGCGCGCATGGTGCCGGTCGAGCAGGGCCCGTTCCACCTGCACGACTACATCGCCTACGTGCAGGAGTTCCTTCGCCACATCGGCCCCGACGTGCACGTGATCTCGGTGTGCCAGCCCACCGTGCCGGTGCTCGCGGCGGTGTCGCTGATGGCCAGCGCCGGCGAGTTCACGCCGCGCACGATGACGATGATGGGCGGACCGATCGACGCGCGCAAGTCGCCCACCGCGGTGAACAACCTCGCGTTGAACAAGAGCCACGGCTGGTTCGAGACCAACGTGATCTACCGCGTGCCGCCGAATTACCCCGGCGCCGGACGCGCCGTGTACCCGGGCTTCCTGCAGCACACCGGGTTCGTCGCGATGAACCCGGACCGGCACGTCAGCTCGCACTACGACTACTTCCTCGACCTGATCCGCGGCGACGGAGACAACGCCGAGGCGCACCGCCAGTTCTACGACGAGTACAACGCCGTGCTCGACATGCCGGCCGAGTACTACCTCGACACGATCAAGACGGTGTTCCAGGACTTCGCGCTGGTCAACGGCACCTGGGTCGTCGAGGGCCGGCCGGTGCGCCCGCAGGACATCCGCGGCACCGCGCTGCTCACCGTCGAAGGCGAACTCGACGACATCTCGGGCGCGGGCCAGACCAAGGCCGCGCATGCGCTGTGCACCGGCGTCGCCGTCGAGCACCAGTTCCACTACGACGTCGAGGGCGCGGGCCACTACGGCATCTTCTCGGGTCGGCGCTGGCGCGAGAAGGTCTACCCACGCGTGCGCGACTTCATCGCCAGCTTCAACGGCGTGCGCCCCGGCCCGGTGCCCAAGCCGCTGAAGACGGTCGAGGTCGCCGGCGCGCCGCACGTCGCGCCGGACGCGCCGCTGCGCTCGCGCCGCCGCGCTGCATCCCCGGCGGCGAAGACGGCGACGATGATGCCTGCCGCCGCGAAGCGCGCCGGCAAGCCCGCGGCCCCGGCCGCCTCTGGCCGCGGCGCGCGCGCCAAGACGGCGGCGCGTCCCGCGGCCAAGCGGCGCGGCGGCTGAACCGGCCTGCGGGCGGTCGCGGCCGATAATCGGCCGGTGACATCGCCTACCGCCATGCCCACGTCGCTCGCCGAAGCGATCGACGCCGCGCTGCCGCAGACGCAGTGCACGCGCTGCGGCTACCCCGACTGCCGGCACTACGCCGACGCGATCGCCGCCGGCGAGGCGCCGATCAACCGCTGCCCGCCCGGCGGCGCCGAGGGCATCCGCCGCCTCGCGACGCTGACCGGGCGGCCGACGCTGCCGCTCGATCCGGCGCACGGCCACGAAGGCCCGCGCGCGGTCGCGGTGATCGACGAGGCTTGGTGCATCGGCTGCACGCTGTGCATCAAGGCCTGCCCGGTGGACTGCATCGCCGGCGCGAGCAAGCGCATGCACACCGTGATCGAGGCGCAGTGCACCGGCTGCGAGCTGTGCGTGCCGGCCTGCCCGGTCGACTGCATCGCGATGCTGCCGGTCGACGAGCGCACCGGCTGGGACGCCTGGAGCCCCGCGCTGGCCGCGCAGGCGCGCGGGCGCTACGCGCTCCATCGCCTGCGCGTCGAGCGCGAGCAGCGCGAGAACGACGAGCGCCTGGCCGCGAAGGCCCAGGCCAAGCTCGACGACCTCGCCCAGCACAGCACGCTCGCCGACCCCGACGCACTGGCGCGCAAGCGTGCGGTGGTCGAGGCCGCGCTGGCCCGCGCCCGCGCGCGCCGACAGGACACGCCGTGAAACCCGAGCACGTCGAGCCGTTCTTCGCGACGCTGCGCGCGGCCAACCCGCACCCGGTGAGCGAACTCGAGTACAGCAACCCCTTCGAGCTGCTCGCCGCGGTGCTGCTGTCGGCGCAGGCCACCGACGTGAGCGTCAACAAGGCGACGCGCCGGCTGTTCGCGGTGGCCAACACGCCGGCAAGGATGCTCGCGCTGGGCGTCGACGGCGTCGCCGGATACATCCGCACGATCGGGCTGTACCGCAACAAGGCCAGGCACCTCGTCGAGACCAGCCGGCTGCTGATCGAACGCCACGGCGGCCAGGTGCCGCGCACCCGCGAGGCGCTCGAAGCGCTGCCCGGCGTCGGGCGCAAGACCGCCAACGTGGTGCTCAACGTGGCGTTCGGCGAGCCGACGATCGCGGTGGACACGCACATCTTCCGCGTCGCCAACCGCACCGGGCTGGCCCCGGGCAGGAACCCGCTCGAGGTCGAGCAGCGGCTGCTCGAACGCGTTCCCGCGGCGTACCGCCGGCACGCGCACCACTGGCTGATCCTGCACGGCCGCTACGTGTGCCTGGCGCGCAAGCCGCGCTGCGACGTGTGCGCGGTGCGCCGCTGGTGCGACGCCGCGCCGGCGTCGCCTCAGTAAGCGAGCGTGAACGCGCGGTCGCGGTAGCGCAGCACGGCGCTGCGCGCGCCGATGCGTTCGACGACGAGGTCGGGCTGCAGCCGCTCGCCTTCGCGCAGCACGCGCCCGTCGAGGATCAGCAGCCGTGCCGCCGGCTGTTCGGAATGGACCGAGCCGCCGACACGCAGCGGCGGCAGCTCGCGACGGATCGACTCCGGCAGCTCGTGCAGCGCCGGCGGCGCGTCGGCCCCCGGGGCCTCGCGCTGCGCCGCGGCGACGTGATCGGGCGTCGTGTCCGGCACGACGGGTCGCGGCAGCGGCGGCAACGCCAGCGGCGGCGAGGTCGGGCGCGATTCGCCCGGCGGCTCGACCGGCGCGACCGGCGGCGTCGGCGCGTCGGGGGCCGCAGTCGTCGCCGCGGGCAGTGCAGGCGCCGTCGCGGCCACGCCGGGTCCGGGCCCGCCCGTGATCGCCGGGGGCGCAGGGGCCGCGCCTTCGTCGCGCCCGCTGCCGACGAACCACGCCGCGACAACGACACCGACCACCAGACCGCCCGCCAGCCAGGCCAGCGGTCGGACGCGCGCCGGCCCGACCTCGTCGGCGCGAGGGCGCGGCTGGGCATGCAGGTCGGGCGCACGCCCGCGTTCGCGTTCGGCGTCGGCGCGGCGCAAGGCATCGAGGATGTAGGACATGGGTCAGCCCGCGGGCGCCAACCGCCGCGGTTCAGGGGTCCAGCCGCGGTTCGTCGACGCCGACCGCGCGGTTGAGTTGCATCAGCGTCAGCGGGCCCGCCAGTCCGTCGTCGACGAGCCCCTGGGCGCGCTGGAATCCTTTGAGCCGCTCGCGCACCGGCTGCCCCGCGGCGCCGCCGTCCGCGCCAGCGCGGTCGAGCTGTCGCGCGAGCCACTCGGCCACCGCCGCGTCGGCCGGATTCAGCGCGACACCCCGATAACCCGGCGGCGATCGCCACAGCGTCGCGAAGTCACCCTGCCACAACCCGGCCAGCACCGGCACCGGCACAGCGAACGTCGACGGGCCCAGCTGCAGCGTCGCCTGCCGCGCGCCGAGCGCCGTCAGCAGCGCCGCGTGCGCCGGGCCGCCTTCGTCGCGCAGCACGACGATCGACGGCCGGTCGAGCCGGCGCAGCAGCGTCACACTGCCGTCGGCACCGCGGTGGCAATGCAGCTGCTGCGCTGCCGCGGAGGCACAGGGGTCGCCGCCGTCGAGGGTCACGCGCCAGCGTGCGGCGAGCGACCGCCACGCAGCGTCGTCGTTCACGGCCGGCGCGGCCAGCGCGGTGCGCAGCGCGTCGATCGTGTCCTCGACGCTCGGCACCGACGCCGCCAGCCCGGCCTCGGCCGGCTCGCCCACCACCGCCGCGACCGTCACCGGCAACCCCGAGGCCGCGACGGCCGTGCCGCCTGCCGAAGCGGCGGCGACCGCCGTTGCAGCCGATGCGGCCGATGCCGCCGCCGTCCACGCCGGCGTCGAGGCGGCGGGGTCGACCGCCGACGCGGCGGTCGGCCGCTGCGCGACCCCGGCCGACGACGACCAGACGACCCAACCGACCCCCGCCACCAACGCCGCCGCGGCCGACGCGCCGGCGGCGACCCACCCGACGCCGCGCCGCCCCGGCGTGCCGTCGTCGCCGCGCCCGAAGACCTCCACCGCGGCGCGGTCGACGATGCGGCGGTCGACCTTCGTGCGGCCCAGCGCGTAGGCGCCGAGCAACGCGCGGTCGCACAGCAGGTTGATGCGCCGCGGGATGCCGCGGCTGAGCCGGGCGACGCGGCGCAGCGCCGCACGATCGAACGGCAGCGGCCCCTGCAGGCCGCAAGCCTGCAACCGGTGGGCCACGTAGTGCTCGACCTCGTCGGCGCCGAGCGGCTGCAGGTGGTAGCGCGCGATCACCCGCTGCGACA
>NZ_DAOKZA010000073.1:0-10056 GCF_035325925.1 Azohydromonas sp.
GAATCGAACCACCGACACGCGGATTTTCAATCCGCTGCTCTACCAACTGAGCTACTTGGCCGAAGAGCCGCGCATTATAGCGACGGCGCGGGTCACAGCCCGCCGCGCTTGTTGCGTGTCAGGTCGACGCCGAGCTGCTTGAGCTTGCGGTACAGGTGCGTGCGTTCGAGACCGGTCTTCTCCGCCACGCGGGTCATCGATCCGTTCTCCTTGGCCAGGTGGAATTCGAAGTAGCACTTCTCGAACGCGTCGCGCGCCTCGCGCAACGGACGGTCGAGCTCGAACACCTGCTCCGACTGAGGCCCCAGCAACTGCGGGGCGACCGGCAGCATCGGCGCCACGCCGTCGTGCACCTCACCGCCGTCGCCTCGCGCGAGGCCCGGCGTCGGCAAGGCGCGTGCGGCCGGCTTGGTCAGCGCCTGCTCGACGGCGCGCAGCAGCTTCTGCAGCGTGATCGGCTTCTCGAGGAAGGCCATCGCGCCGAACTTGGTGGCCTCGACCGCGGTGTCGATCGTGCCGTGGCCGCTCATCATGATCACCGGCATCGTCAGCAGCCCGTTGCTGCCCCACTCCTTGAGCAGCGTGACGCCGTCGACGTCGGGCATCCAGATGTCCAGCAGCACCAGGTCGGGACGCATGCGTTCACGCAGCGCTCGAGCCTGCGCGGCGTTCTCGGCCAGCTCGACCGTGTGCCCTTCGTCGCTGAGGATTTCCGACAGCAGCCCGCGTATGCCAAGTTCGTCGTCAACTACGAGGATGGTCGCCATGGATTCGGTGCCGGCCGGTGCTCAGGCCGCGGAGGTCGGAAGGCCCGCCGGGGCAGGCGCAGGGGCCGCCACGGGAGCGAGTTTGGAAAATGATAACGAAACTTGCGCGCCTGCCGGCACGCTCTCGTCACCGTCGGCGCCACGCCGGTTGCCGATGCGCACGCGCGCGCCGTGCTCGTCGGCGATCTTCTTGACCACGGCCAGGCCCAGCCCCGTGCCTTTGCTCTTGGTCGTCACGTACGGCTCGAAGGCTCGCTTGAGCACCTTGTCGGCGAAGCCGGGCCCGTTGTCGCTGACCACCAGTCGCACGGCGCGAACGCGGCCGTCGTCGTGGCGCGAGACCTCGGTGGCCACGCGCACGCAGCCGTCGGCGCGCTCCGCCACCGCGTCGAGCGCGTTCTGCACCAGGTTGTGCACCACCTGGCGCAGCTGCGTCGCGTCGCCGACGATCGCCGGCAACGCCTCGGCATAGCTCGCGCGCAGCCGCCCGCTCTCGCTGGCCTGCCCGTACAGCGCCAGCACCTCGGCCACCAGCGCGTTCAGGTCCAGCGCGTGCAGCTGCGCCGCGGGCAGCCGCGCGTAGTCGCGGAACTCGTTGACCAGTTGCTTCATCGCCTGCACCTGCGCGACGATCGTGGTCACCGAGCGCTGCAGCAGCGCCTGGCCGGGCGCGTCGAGCTTGGCCTCGAGCTTGTGCTGCAGTCGTTCGGCCGACAGCTGGATCGGCGTCAGCGGGTTCTTGATCTCGTGCGCCAGCCGGCGCGCGACCTCGCCCCACGCCGCGGTGCGCTGGGCGCTGACGACCTCGCTGATGTCGTCGAACACCATCAGCCGCATGTCGCCGGGCAGCGTCGCGCCGCGCACCAGCAACGTCAGCGTGTCGTTGTCGCGCACGGTGGCGCCGGCCAGCGGCAGCTCGAACGCCTCCTGCCACTGGTCGCGCTCGCCGGGCTCGGGACTGGCCTGGTGCGTCTCGAAGCGCTGCCACACTGCTTCGGCGAAGGCCTCGAGTCCCGGCGCCTCGTCCAGTCGACGACCGCGGTACGCCGACAGCGGCAGCTTGAGGATGCGGGTGGCGCCCGGGTTGACGGTGTCGATGCGGCGCTGCGCGTCGAAAACGATCACGCCGGCGGTCATGTTGTCGAGGATCGTCTGCAGGTGCGTGCGCGCGTTCTCCAGCTCGGCCACGCCGCGCTGCACCTGCGTGCGCGCGTCGGCGAGCTGCTGCGTCATGTCGGCGAACGACCGCGTCAGCCCGCCGAGTTCGTCGCCCGAGGCGAACACCGGCTTGGCGCGCAGGTCGCCGGCGGCCACCTGCCTCACGCCCTCGGCGAGCAGCAGCAGCGGGCGCGCCAGCTGGTTGCCCAGCAGCGCGGCCAGCAGCACCGCGGCGAACACCGCCAGCACCAGCGCCAGCGTCAGCGTGCCGATGTACATGCGCCGCAGCCCGTCGCGCTCGAGCGCACGCTGCTGGTACTCGCGGTACGCCGCCTGCACCGCCAGCGCTTGCGCCGCCAGCGTGGGCGGCACGGCCTGCACGACCATCAGGTAGCGCTCGTCGGCGCCCAGCCGCAGGTCGGCGCTGGGCAGCAGCGCCAGCGCGCGCACGCGTGCGTCGGGCGCGGCGCCGGGCGCCGGCTCGTCGTCGAGGCCCTCGAGCCGGCTGACGACGCGCGCGTTGCGCGCCTGACGCAGCAGCACCGGGTCGACCCGCTCGGCGCCGAGCACCGTGGTCACCCCACCGGCGCCGAGCAGCGTCTGGCCGGCGGCGCTGACCACCACCACCTGCTGCGCATTGAGCTGCTCGCGCAGCCGCTCCAGCGCCAGCGGCGTCGGCGACGTTCCGGCATCGGCCAGCCGCTCGGCGGCCAGCCGCGTCTTCGCGGCCAGGTCGCCGACCTGCGCGTCGAGCGTGCCGCGCCCCAGCGCGAGGCCGGCGTCGAGCGCGCCCTCCACGCGCACGTCGAACCAGGCTTCGATGCTGCGCGAGACGAACTGGTAGCTCACCGTGTACACCAGCACGCCGGGCAACACGCCGACCAGCGCGAAGATGCCCGCCAGCTTCAGCAGCAGCCGGCTGCCGAACTTGCCGCGCCGCGTGCGCACCGCCAGCCGCGCGGCGGCGAGCACGATGACCAGCGCGAGCAGCGCCGCCACGGCGACGTTGAGCCAGAACAGCCACACGAAGTGCCGCTCGTACAGCCCGCGCTCGCCGCTGGACAGCGACAGCACGAAGCCCAGCACCAGCGCGACGCCGGTGGCGGCCACCAATGCCACCACCCAGGCCCAGCGCGTCGACTTCTTCATCGCGGCAGTTCGATCCGGCGCTCGACCTCGAGTTGCCACTCGGGCAGGTTGCCGATGCCGATCTGCATCGGTCGTGGCAGCTCACCGGTGTCCAGCCGCCAGCTGAACTCCAGGTAGTGGTCCTCGTCGGGGTCGACCGCGGCCGCGTCGGCCACCGGCCAGCGCGAGATGCGGGTGATCGCCGACATCGCCTCGGGCAGCGACGCGTAGGTCTGGTGCAGCGCGCCGATGCTGACGCGAAAGCTGTTCGACAGCGGCTGGTAGGTCAGCCGCCAGCGCCGCCGCACGCGGCCGATGCGTTCGTCGCGCCAGTACCAGCGCGGGCGGTACAGCGCCGCCTCGGCGCGGAAGTGCAGCGCGATGCCGCGCCGCAGCGCATCCTCGACCGGCGCCGGCAACGCCACGCGCAGCGCAAAGTCGAGCGTGACCTGGCCGTCGTGGCGGCCCGGCTCGAGCACGAGCAGCGCGGCGGCCGGCGCCTGCGCCGCCGCGGGCGCGACCCGCGCCAGCCAGGGCGCCAGGGTTGCCGCGAGCACGATCCGCCCCCACGAGCGCCGGTCCATCGCGGGACGGCCGCTCGCGGCGCGGTCCGTGGCGATGGCACGCTGGCGAGGCAGGGTCAAGGGCGTTGCAGCAAGGCGTAGTAGAAGCCGTCGGGGTCGGCGGCCGGCGCGATGGCCTGCGGGTCATTGTCCGGCAGCGGCAACAGATGCCCCGGCGAGGCCGGATCGACCCGTGCCGTCCCGGCCGGCTGGCGTTGCAAAAAAGCGTCGATCTGCGCCTGCCCCTCGGCCCTGAACAGCGAGCAGGTCGCGTAGAGCAGCCGCCCGCCGGGCTTGAGCAGCCGCCACAGCGCGTCGAGCAGCCGCGCCTGCTGGCGCGCCAGCGACGCCACGTCGCCGGCGCGGCGCAGCCAGCGCACGTCGGGGTGGCGTCGCACGATGCCCGAGGCGGTGCACGGCGCGTCGAGCAGGATCGCGTCGAACGCGCGGCCGTCCCACCACGCCGCCGGGTCGCCGGCGTCGCCGGCGCGCAACTCGGCGCGAAGGCCCAGGCGCCGCAGCGTCTCGTCGACACGCGCCAGCCGCAACGCGTCGTGGTCGAGCGCGATCAGGTCGAGTTCGGCGAGTTCGAGCAGGTGCGCGGTCTTGCCGCCGGGCGCGGCGCACGCGTCGAGCACGCGCGCGCCGGCCGGCAGCGTGACCGCCGGCGTGTCGCCGAGCGTGGCCACGCCGCCGAGCAGCAGCGGCGCGGCGAGCTGCGCCGCGGCGTCCTGCACCGAGACGTCGCCGTCGGCGAAGCCAGGCAACGCGCCCACCGCGCAGGGCTCGCGCAGCACCACGGCGTGTGCGCCGACGGCCGCGGCGTCGCGCCCCTGCGCCGCGAGCCGCCGCACGTAGCCGACTGCGTCGCCGCGGCGCGCGTTGACGCGCAGCGTCATCGGCGCGCGCCGGTTGGCCGCGTGCAGCAGCGCCTGCCACTGCACCGGCCAGTCGGCCTTCAGTCGCGAGATCCACCACGCCGGATGGTTGTACGCGCCCTGCGGCTGGCGCCTTGCCGCCGCCACGAGCGCCTCGCGCTCGCGCAGGAAGCGCCGCAGCACCGCGTTGACGAATCCCGCGGCCCCCGGCGTGCGCTGGCGCGCGGCGCGCACCGCCTGGTCGACCAGCGTGTGGTCGGCGTACGGCGGCGCGGCCGGCGGCTCGGGCGGCCACAGCAGCGCCAGTGCGACGAGCAGCAGCGCTTCGACCGCCGGCGGCGGCGCCTTCGGTGCGACGATCTCGCGCACCGCCAGTGCGCCGCCGAGCGCGCGCATCGCGTGGAACGACACCGCCTGCGCACCGGCGCGCGCCGGCAGCGGCACCGCGGCGATCGCCTCGGTCAGCGAACGCCCGCCGCGCACCGCCGCCACCGCGTCGGCGGCGTGCGCGAGCAGGCGCGCCAGCGGCAGCGCGGGGGCGGCGGTGTCGCTCGGGGCCATGCGACGCAGTCTATGCGTCGCGCAGGCACAGCGGTCACAATCGGCGCTCCCTGGACCCCGGAGGCGGATGCATGTCCTCGCAAGCGACACCGATCTTTCGCAGCGAAGAGGAGCTCGCGCGCCTGCCGGCGTCCGAGCGCATCCGCTACCGCCTGGTCGGCGCCGACTGCCGCTTCCACGCCAACGACAACATCGCCGACCACCTGCGCGACGGCGAGCTCGACGAGCTCAAGGCCGAGGTGCAGGCGAAGATGCACGAGGTGCTGCGCGCGCTCGTCATCGACACCGACAACGACCACAACACCAACGACACCGCCAAGCGGGTGGCCAAGATGTTCGTCGAGGAGGTGTTCGCCGGGCGCTACCGGCCGATGCCCTCGGTCACCGAGTTCCCGAACGCCGAGCGCCTGAACGAGCTGATGATCGTCGGCCCGATCAAGGTGCGCAGCGCCTGCTCGCACCACCTGTGCCCGATCCTCGGGCGCGTGTGGATCGGCATCCTGCCCAACGAGTTCTCGAACCTGATCGGCCTGTCCAAGTACGCGCGCATCTGCGACTGGATCATGAGCCGCCCGCAGATCCAGGAGGAGGCGGTGACGATGCTCGCCAACGAACTGCAGCAGCGCGTCAAGCCCGACGGGCTGGCCATCGTGATGGAGGCCGACCACTTCTGCATGCACTGGCGCGGCGTCAAGGACGACGAATCGATGATGGTCAACTCGGTGATGCGCGGCGCCTTCCTGAAGGACGCCAACCTGCGGCGCGAGTTCCTCGCGCTGCTGAGCAAGAAGACCGCCTGAAGGAGCCAGTGCCATGCTCGTGCGCCTGATGTACGCCAGCCGTGCCGTCGCCGCGATCGGCGACGACGAACTGCACGCGATCCTGCGCAAGTCGAAAGCCGACAACCCGAAGCACGGCATCACCGGCGTGCTGTGCTACTCGCAGGGCATCTTCATCCAGGTGCTCGAGGGCGGCCGCGGCGCCGTCAACCGGCTGTACAACCGCATCGTCGCCGACGCGCGCCACGCCGACGTGGTGCTGCTGAGCTACGACGAGATCGGCGAGCGCCGCTTCGCCGGCTGGTCGATGGGCCAGGTGCACATGAACCGGCTCAACCCGGCGCTGCTGCTGAAGTACTCCGAAACGGCCACGCTCGACCCCTACGCGGTCAGCGGCAAGGTGTCGCTGGCGCTGTTCGAGGAGCTGGTGTCCACCGCGTCGGTGATGGGCCAGTCCTGAGCGCGCGGGCGCTTCAGCGCCGGGCCGCGGCGCCGAGCCGCTGCACCGGCAGGCACAGCCCGTCGGCGCGCACGAACACGCCGCGGTCGAGGCCGCGGTCGGCGAAGTAGAAACGGTCGACGCCCTCGGCGCGCGGTTCGGAGACAAACACCGACTCGCCGGCAGCCGACTCGCCCTCGTAGAAGAAGTCCATCGGCCGATGGCCGCGCTGCCAGCGCAGCGCGTAGCTCATGCGTGCCGGCGCCACCGTGCAGCGCGTGCGCCCGACGCGGTACACGCCCTCGAACTCGCCGCGGGCGTCGGCCGGCGCGGTCGACGCGACGCCCAGGTGCGCACATGGGTGCGCCGGCGGCGTCGCGGCCGGGGCGCCGCCACCGGCCGCCGCGGCGGTGCCGAGCGCCGTGGCGAGCAGCAGCGCCACCGCCGCCCGCGTGGCACGGCGCTCACCCCCCCAGCGCACGGGCATGTCGCTCGGCGAGCCGCGCGATGTCGTGGGCGCGGTCGAGTCCGTTGATGCAGCGGCGCGCGTTGACGTAGTCGCAGCGCATGTCGTCGATGTAGTCGGTCAGGCGGCGTCCGGTGAAGGTGCCGGTGCGAAAGCCGTGCACGAGGATGAAACACGCGTGCTGCGGCACGCAGGCCAGGTCGGGCTGGCGCACCAGGTCGACCCCCAGCAGGTCGGCGTACTTCTGGTAGTTGTTCTTCCAGGTCAGCTGCACGTAGCCGCGGCCGTGGTACGGCCAGTAGCGCAGGTTGCGCTTGCGCCAGGCCTCGGCGTTGCGCAGCCAGTACGCCTCGACGACCGGCTTGAAGGTCTTGTTGGTCTCCCACTCGGTGGTGGCGAGCACGTAGGCGATCTGCGTGGTCAGCGTCAGCGCCTGCGCGTGGCACTGGCGCACGATCGCGGCGATCGTGCCGTCGCGCGTCGAGAAGTCGTCGACCCCGCCGGTGTGGATGCGCCCGACCATCTGCTCGAGCAGCGCGGCCGTCTGCGGCCCGACGGTGTCGGGGTGGCCCTCGACGACGTCGGCCTTGAACTCGGCCAGCGCCGAACGCGTCTTCGGGCCGACCAGCCCGTCGATGTCGCCCAGCGGGTAGCCCAGCGTCGACAGTGCGTGCTGCAGCTCGCGCACCTGCGCCTTGGACAGCTGCGACAGCGGCAGCGGCCGCTCGATCTCGAGCAGGTGGGTGAAGCTCATGCGGCGCTCCCTGCGCGGTCCCGACGGGCGCGCAGTGTGGCGTGCCCCGCGGCACGCCACAACCCCTAGCAGCCGGCGCGACCGGCGCGCGGCGATCAGGTCAGCGAATCGGCCCAGATCGTGCGCGCCCAGTTCCACGCGTACAGGCCCTCCTTCTCGTTGGCCTCGGGCGACAGGCCGCCCGAGCCGGGCACGGTCTTGTAGGTGCGCTCGGCGCCGTCGTAGGCGTGCACGCTGGCCACGTGCACGACGTTGCTCGCGTCGACGAAGCTGTAGCAGGTGTTGGTCAGCATCGGCGCCGGGTTCACCGGCCAGCCGGCGAGTTGCGCGACCACCGCCGCGGCCGCGACCTTGGCGTGGCTGTTGGCCATGTGCCCGCTCTTGGGCATCGCGGGGGCGAGCAGGATCGAGTCGCCGATCACGTGGATGTCCTTGGCCACCGTCGACTCGAACGTCAGGTAGTCGATCGGGCACCAGCGCGCGTTCGCGGTGGCCAGCCCGGCCTGCACCGCCACCGCGCCGGCGCGCTGCTGCGGCACGACGTTGAGCACGTCGGCCTTCAGGTCGTCGTTGACCTCGAACTTGAGCGTCCTCGTCGCCGCGTCGACGCCGACCACCTTGTGCCCGGGCCGGTACTCGACGATGCCGGGGTAGCGGTCGGCCCAGGCCTTCTTGAACAGCGCGCCCTTGGACGTGACGTCGGGGTTGGCGTCAACGACGATCACCTTCGAGCGCGGCTTGTGCGACTTGAAGTAGCTCGCGACCTGGCAGGCGCGTTCGTACGGGCCCGGCGGGCAACGGTACGGGCCCAGCGGCACCGACAACACATAGACGCCGCCGTCGCGCATCGCCTCGAGCTGGCGGCGCAGCGCCGCGGTCTCGGGGCCGGCCTTCCAGGCGTGCAGGATGCGGCCATCGGCGTTGGCCGCCCGCAGGCCCTCGACGGTGTCGAGCTGCAGGTCGATGCCGGGCGAGAGGATCAGCTTGTCGTAGGCGATCGTCGGTCCCGACGCCAGCACCGCGACCTTCTTCGCCGGGTCGATGCTCGCGACCATGTCCTTGACCACGCGCACGCCGTGGTTCTTGGCCAGCGCCGCGTACGGCGTGGTGATGTCGGCCATCGTGCGCGTGCCGCCGAGCACCAGGTTGCTGATCGGGCAGCTGACGAAGGCGTCGTTCGGCTCGACCAGCACCACGTCGACCTGGTAGCCCGACATCTTGCGCACGTACTTGGCCGCCGTCGCGCCGCCGTAGCCGCCGCCGACGACGAGCACGCGCGCCTTCGACGGCGCGCCGCCCATGCCGGCGCAGCCGGCCAGGCCCATCGCCCCCACGCCGCCGAGCGCCGCCGCGCCGGCCAGCCATTCGCGTCGTTGCATCGCGACCCCCTTCACTTCTTCTGCGCCGCGAACCACGCGGCAAGTTGCTGGATCTGCTCGTCGCTGAAGCCCTTGGCGAGCTGGTGCATCACGGTGGCGGGGCGTTCGCCCTTCTTGAAGCCCTGCATCTGCGCGACCATGTACGCGGCCGGCATGCCGGCCAGCCCGGGCACCTCCGACTTGTCGATCGCCCGCCCGTCGGTGCCGTGGCAGTTGGCGCAGGTCGCGGCCAGCGCCTGCGCGTGCAGCGCGCGCGCGTCCTGCGCCAGCGTCGGTGTCGCGGACATCGCCGCGATCGCCGCGGCGGCGAGCACCCGCCGTCCGCGGGTCCTTGGGTTGCTGGTCATTGGCTCGTCTCCTGTCGGTCGTGCCGCGGCGCCATGGCGGCGCCGGGCGGTGAAGTACGCTTACCCCAAGGGCATGCTAGTGACAACCGCGACCGGCCGTTACCGGGTACACCCGAGACCGGCGCCCGGGCCATCCCGCAAAGCGGGTCCTTTGACCTGGGTCAGAGCCGCCGCGCCGGGCCGAAGCCGAACAGCGGCCGCAGCAGCCGCGTCGGGAACTGCGCCAGCGCCGCGTTGTACGCACCGACCGCGTCGTTGAACCACTGGCGCGCGAAGGCCAGCCGCAGGTCGCTGTCGTGCAGTTCGCGCAGGCATGCGCCGATGTCGGCGTGCTCGCGCAGCGCCGGCTGCTGCGCGAGCAGCGCGAGCAGCCGCTCGACCGCCGACGCGAGCACCGCGTCGTGGCGCGCGAAGGCCTCGACGGCCTGCGCGTCCAGCGGCCGCGCGCCGGCCGCGTCGGTGGCGGCCTGCACCTGCCGTTGCGCGTCGAGCACCGCGTCGAGCGTGCGGTGCTCGGCCGCCAGCGGTTCGCGCAGTGCCCCGACGAGCCGCGGCAGCGCGTCGCGTCGGCGGCGCAGCTGCTCGTCGATCTGCGCCCACCCGGCGTGGATCGCGTTGCGCAGCCGCACCAGCCGGTTGTAGGCGCCCAGCGCCCACAGCACGATCACCGCGGCGAGCAGCGCCGGGACGAACTCGGCCGGCGTCATCGCGCCGCCGCGCGCGTCAGCCGCGCACCTCGCCCTGACCGAACACGACCCACTTCAGCGACGTCAGCCCCTCGAGCCCGACCGGCCCGCGCGCGTGCAGCTTGTCGGTGGAGATGCCGATCTCGGCGCC
>NZ_DAOKZA010000074.1:0-9839 GCF_035325925.1 Azohydromonas sp.
CGCGTGCTGGTGCTGTACTGGTGGGCCAGCTGGTGCCCGTTCTGCGCGCTGGTCACGCCGCACGTCGACCAGCTGTGGCGCGCGCAGCGCGCGCGCGGGCTGGCGATGCTGACGCTGTCGATCGACCGCAAGGCCGACGACGCGCTCGGCTACCTGAAGCGCAAGGGCTACGTGCTGCCGACCGCGCTGGTCACGCCCGAGGTGCACCGCGTGCTGCCCAAGCCCAAGGGGCTGCCGGTGACGGTGGTGCTCGGCCGCGACGGCAAGGTGGTGCAGGCCGAGGCCGGGCAGCTGTTCCCCGAAGACGTCGAGGCGCTGGCGCGCCACCTTTGACGCGCCCGCGGCGCCGGGTCAGTGCGCGACGACGCGGTCGCGCCCGGCGCGCTTGGCGGCGTACATCGCACGGTCGGCGGCCTCGTACAGGTCGTCGACGCCGTGCGGCGGCGCGTGCGCGAGACCGACGCTGGCGGTGACCTGCAGTCCGGGCGCGAGCGCGGCCCAGTCGTGCGCGGCCACGCGCTGGCGCAGCCGCTCGCAGACCTCGCGCGCGCGTTCGGGCGCGGCGTCGGGCAGCACCAGCAGGAACTCCTCGCCGCCCAGGCGAACGACCAGGTCGCTGGCGCGCACGTGGTCGCGCAGCATCTGCGCCACCGCGACCAGCACGCGGTCGCCGCAGCCGTGGCCGAAGCGGTCGTTGACGTCCTTGAAGTGGTCGAGGTCGATCAGCGCCATCGCCAGCGGTGCGCGCCGCTCGCCGGCGCGCTGCGCCAGCGCCGGCAGGTGGCGCTCGAGGAAGCGCCGGTTGCCCAGCCCGGTGAGCTCGTCGAGCAGCGCGTGCGCCTCGGCCTCGGCTGCGCGGCGCTGCTCGTGCTGGGCGTCGCGCCGCGCCTGCTCGGCCTCGAGCCGCGTCACCAGCAGCCGCGACTGCGCCTGCAGCTGGCCGATCGCACGCCGCCGCGACAGCCGTTCGTAGCGCTCGTGGTGCTGCAGCGCCTCGTCGACACGGCCGAGCGCGCGGCAGGCGCGGTACATCGCGTGGTGCACGCGCAGCAGCGTGGCGGGCTGGTCGGCGTCGCCGATGCCGGCGAGCAGCGCGTCCATCGCGCGGTGTGCGTCGTCGTCGCGACCGAGCTGCAGCAGCCGCTCGCCCTCGGTGCAGCGGATGCGCCAGGCCTGCGCGCGCAGGCCGTGCCGCGTCGCGCTGGCCAGCGCGCGCTCGAGCAGCGCGCCGGCCTCCTCGGCCTGGCCAAGGTGCACCAGCACCTCGCCGAGGTTGCCCTCGACGATGACGCGAAACGCCGGCTCGGGCAGCTCGTCGACGCAGTCCATCGCCTCGCGCGCGTGGCGCAGCGAGCGTTGCAGCGCGCCGTGCGCCTCGCTCGCGTCGGCGGCATCGCGCAGCAGGTAGAACATGCCGATGGTCACCGCGCACAGGTTGTTCAGCGTCACCAGGCGCTCGTAGCTGCCGCCGCCGTCGCGCGCGATCGCCAGCGCGTCGTTCATCAGCCGCTCGGCCTGCCAGGGGTCGCCCATGCGCTCGAAGCAGGCGCCCACGGCGGTCAGCGCCGGCACGATCCACTTCGGGTCGCCGGCGGCCTGCGCCTGCGCGTGGCAGTCCTGCGCGCAGCGCAGCGCCAGCTCGAAGCGGCCGAGTTCGCAGGCGCCGATGGCCATCCAGCGCAGCAGCTCGTGGCGCCACTGCGCGTGCGCCGGCGCCTGCAGCCGCGCGAGCAGCGGCTCGCCGACGGCGAGCAGCGCGTCGAGCTCGCCCAGGCGCAGGCAGCAGAACGCCAGGTGCCAGCCGGCCTCGACGCGGGTGCCGTCGTCGAGCGCGGCGTCGTCGTACAGCGCCTGCGCCAGCGCGCGCGCCTCGGCCAGCTGCGAGAGCCGGCGCAGCTCGCGCAGCGCGGCCAGGCGCGCGTCGTCGACGCCCGGCGGCGAGCTCACTTCGCGGTGGGCATCGTGAACTCGGCGCCCTTGGGCGTCGACGCCGGCCAGCGCTGCATCACGCTCTTCTGCCTGGTGTAGAAGCGCACGCCCTCCTCGCCGTAGGCGTGCATGTCGCCGAACAGGCTGCGCTTCCAGCCGCCGAAGCCGTGCCAGGCCATCGGCACCGGGATCGGCACGTTGACGCCGACCATGCCCACCTGCACGCGGCGCGCGAACTCGCGCGCGACGTTGCCGTCGCTGGTGAACACCGCGACGCCGTTGCCGTACTCGTGATCGTCGACCAGCGCAATGGCCTCGGCGAAGTCCTTCGCGCGTACGCAGGCCAGCACCGGGCCGAAGATCTCCTCGTTGTAGATGCGCATCGACGGCGTGACGTGGTCGAACAGCGTGCCGCCGGTGAAGAAGCCGCCGTCGTGCCCCGGCACCCTCAGGCCGCGGCCGTCGACGACCAGCTGCGCGCCTTCCTGCACGCCCAGCGCGATGTAGCCCTCGATGCGTTCGAGCGCCTGCCGCGTGACGATGGGGCCCATCTCGGCGTCGAGCTCCATGCCGTTCTTCACCTTCAGCGCCCTCGCGCGTTCGGCCAGCTTGGGCACGATGCGGTCGCCGACGTCGCCGACCAGCACCGCGACGCTGATCGCCATGCAGCGCTCGCCGGCGCTGCCGTAGGCGCTGCCGATCAGCGCGTCGACGGCCTGGTCGATGTCGGCGTCCGGCATCACCACCATGTGGTTCTTCGCGCCGCCGAGCGCCTGCACGCGCTTGCCGTGGCGCGCGCCGGTCTCGTAGATGTAGTGCGCGATCGGCGTCGAGCCGACGAAGGAGAGCGCCTTCACGTCGGGGTGCTCGAGCAGCGCGTCGACCACCGCCTTGTCGCCCTGCACGACGTTGAACACGCCGTCGGGCAGTCCGGCGCGCTTGAGCAGCTCGGCCATGAACAGGCTCGCGCTCGGGTCGCGTTCGCTGGGCTTGAGCACGAACGCGTTGCCGCAGGCCAGCGCGACGGGGAACATCCACATCGGCACCATGCACGGGAAGTTGAACGGCGTGATGCCCGCCACCACGCCCAGCGGCTGGCGCAGCGTCCAGTTGTCGATGCCGGTGGAGACCTGGTCGGTGTAGTCGCCCTTGAGCAGCTGCGGCACGCCGCAGGCGAACTCGACGATGTCGATGCCACGCGTGACCTCGCCCTGCGCGTCGGTGAACACCTTGCCGTGCTCGGCGGTGATCATCGCCGCCAGCGTGTCGCGGTGCTCGTTGAGCAGCGCGAGGAACGCGTTGAGCACGCGCGCGCGGCGGATCGGCGGCGTGTCGGACCAGGCCGGGAACGCGGCGCGCGCGGCGGCCACGGCGGCGCGCACGTCGTCGGCGTCGCCGAGTACCACCTGCCGCGCGACGCGGCCGGTGGCGGGGTTGAACACGTCCTGCCGGCGCGCGCTGCGGCCGGCCTCGGCGCGGCCGGCGATCCAGTGTCCGACCTCGGTGGTGGCGGTGAAGGCTTCGGGTGCGCCCATGCGGTGACTCCTGCTGCGAGACACCGCAGTCTATGACGCCCGGCGCCCGGCGCCGGCGACCTCAACCGGGTCGCTGCGGCGCAGGCTGCCACGCCGCGGCGCCGTCGGCGCGGGCCGGCGCGGCGAGCCAGGGGTCGCGGTCGTCGCCACCGAAGCACTCGACGCAGAAGTCGACGAAGGCGCGCGTGCGCAGCGGCAGGTGGCGGCGCGACGGCATCGCCGCATGGACGCCCAGCGCGAACAGCCGCCACTGCGGCAGGACGGCCTCGAGTTCGCCGCGGCGCAGCGCGTCGGCGGCGACGAACGACGGCAGCCCGGCGATGCCCAGGTCGCTGAGCGCGGCGGCCAGGTTGAGCTCGTAGTCGTTCGTGTCGAGCAGTGGCCGCGGCATCGCGACGGTCACCGAGGGCGCGTCGGCGCCGCCCGCGCCTGCGCGGAGCGTGAACCGCAGCTCGCTGCGCATCGCGTGCGGCGTGACGATGTCGTGCTGCTGCAGCTCCTGCGGGTGCTGTGGGCGTCCGCGGCGCGCCAGGTAGCGCGCGCTGGCGCAGGGCACGATCTCCGACGCGGCTAGACGACGCGCGACACAGCCGCGGTCGGGCAGGTCGGCGTCGACGATCAGGATGCTCACGTCGCTGTTCTCGTCCACCGTGGTCACCGACGCCGGCACGTGGAACTCCAGCCCCACTTTCGGATACCGCGCGTGGAACGCCGCCATGTGACGCATCAGCTGGTGCGACGCGAACGCCGAGCCGACGGTGACGCGCAGGCGCCCGGCGGCCTCCGTCAGGCGGCTGTCGATCAGCGCCTGCGCGTCGTCGAGCAACTGCAGCGCCTGCAGCGCGTACATCAGATAGTCCTCGCCGGCGTCGGTCAGCGCGAGGCGCCGGGTGTTGCGGTGCAGCAGGCGCGTGCCCAGGCTGTCCTCGAGGTCGGCCAGCGTGCGCGTCACCGCGGTGGGCGTCAGGTCGAGCGCCTGCGCGGCGGCCACCAGGCTGCCCTCCTGCGCGACGCGCGCAAACACCCTGAGGGCGCGCAGCTTGTCCATCCCCATCCCTTCGGCGCGGCCGGCGTGCCCGTCATGATGCGCCGCCGCCGCACGCCGCGGTGCCCCTACCGCGACGAAATTCTGAATTGCGCCGCGGCGCTCGCGCGCGCCGCCGGCGCCGCCTACGCTGAACAGGCGGGTCGGCGGCCGCGAAGTGCCGCCGACCACGGGGCGTGTACCCGGCGGTGTCCCGCGCCCGGACAGGAGCATGCGATGGTCATCAACAACCTTCCGAAGTGGCTGGCGCTGTGGACCGGCGTCGCGCTGACACTGCACCTGCTGGCTGCCGCCTGGTCGCACCACGCCCGCGGCGCGGGGCCCGCGGCAGGGCTGTGGTCGTCGCGCGCGACGCGCATGATCCACGTCGTCGAGGACGTCACGCTGGGGCTCGTCGCGGTGTCGTTCCTGCTCGGCCTGCTGGCCTACGTCGTCGGCGCCTGAGCGCCGCGCCGCCGCCGATCCCGCCCGCCGAGCACGCGCGGCTTCGCACTGAAAAAAAGAGCCCGCCGGGTGAGCGGCGGGCCGTGCAAGTCCTCGGGTGAGGACGTCGTTGGGACCGGAGCCGAAGGGCCCGACGGCGTGACGGTCGAGCCCTGGGACTGGGTGCAATGGTGGCCCCGGCGGCCGGCGCGCGCCACCCCGTGTCCGCGGGGCGCCGCCGAACGGCATGCGACATCCGCCGCGCGGTGCGTGAACGGCTGCACACCCGACAATGCCGGCATGCCCGACGCTGCCCTGACCGACGCCGACATCGACGCGCTGCAGCGCGAACTCGACGCGCTGCCAGCCCCGCTGGAGCCGCTGGACGTGGCCCCGCTCGACGGCTACCTGGTCGGCGTGCTGCTGCAGCCTCGGCCGGTGCCCGCGGCGCGGTGGCTGCGCTTCGTCGTCGACGACGAGGGCCGCGCGCCGCCCCCGGGCCTGGCGCTGGACCGGTTGCACGCGCTGGTGCACCGGCGGCACGCCGAGCTCGACCGCGCGATCGAGCGGCGCACCTGGTTCGACCCCTGGGTGTTCGAGCTCGACGCCGATGCGACGCCGTCGCAGACCGTGCTGCCCTGGGTCGCCGGCTTCGCGCTGGCGATGGAGCGCTTCCCGGGGCTGATGGCGCTCGACGCTGCGTCAGTGCTCGAGCCGCTGGCCGCGCTGTACCTGCACCTCGACCCCGACGACCTCGAGGATGCCGACGAGCTGCTGGCCGAGATCGAGACCCTCGAGCCGCCGCACGACCTCGCCGAGGCCGTCGAGGGGCTGGTCAGCGCGTCGCTGATGCTGGCCGACGTGTCGCGTCCGCGCCGCGACGTGCCGCCGCGCGGTGCCCGGCGATCACGCCCGGCGGTGCGCAGGCCACGCCGCTGACGTGCGGTCTCAGGCCGCGGCCGGCGCCAGCCGCCCGCCCGGCCGGACGGGCACCGCGCCGCTGAAGCCGAACGCCAGGTCCGGGCGCTTGCCGCTCATCAGCAGCGCCAGCGCGCGGCCCGACCCGGCACCGTGCGTCCAGCCCAGCGTGCCGTGGCCGGCGTTGAGCCACAGGTTGGCGATGCGGCTGCGACCGATGTACGGGATGTTGGTCGGCGTGCTCGGACGCAGGCCGGCCCAGAAGTTCGGCTCGCGGGTGTCGGCCACGCCGGGGAACAGCTGCTCGTAGCGTTGCACCAGCGCGCGGCAGCGCACCTGCGCGGTCGGGCCGTCGAGCGAGGTGTCGTAGCCGGCCATCTCGGCGGTGCCGGCGATGCGCACCTGGTCGCCCAGGCGCGAAATCGCGATCTTGCGGCCGTCGTCGAGCAAGCTCACGGTGCTGGCGCGCTCGGGGTGCTTCAGGCGCAGCGTCGCCGAGTAGCCCTTGGCCGGGTAGATGTTCAGGTACAGACCCAGCGGACGCAGCAGCGGCGCGGTGAACGCGCCCATCGCCGCGACGTAGTGGTCGGCGGCGAGCGTGCGCACCGCCTGCGTCGCGCGCTCGCGCACGCGCACGCCCGACACCGCGGCACCGGCGCGTTCGAGGCCGAGCACGTCGTGGCCGTACAGGAAGGTCGCGCCGCGCGCGGCGCACAGGCGCGCCAGCTGCTGCGTGAACACCTTCGCGTCGCCCGACTCGTCGCTGGGGGTGTAGGTGCCCCCGAAGATGTGCGGCGCGAACGCCGCGAGCGCAGGCTCGACCCGCAGCACGTCGTCGCGCGACAACACGCGGCGGTCGACGCCGTGGCGGCGCATGATCTCGGCGCCCGCGGCGCCGGCGTCGAAGTCGGCCTGCGAGGAGAAGAAGTGGAGGATGCCGCGCTCGAGCCGCTGGTACGCGATGCCGGTGGCCGCGACCAGTGCCTTCAGCGACTCGTGGCTGTAGCGCCCGAGCGCGACCAGCTGCGCCACGTTGCGCTCGAACGCCGCGTCGTGGCACTGCGTGAGGAAGCTCAGCCCCCAGCGCCACTGGTGCGGGTCCAGCCGGGGGCGGAACAGCAGCGGCGAGTCGTCGCGCAGCAGCCACTTGGCGACCTTCAGCGGCGCGTCGGCGCTGGCCCAGGGTTCGCAGAAGCTCACCGAGATTTGCGCGCCGTTGGCGAAGCTGGTCTCCAGCGCGGCGTCGTCCTGACGGTCGACGACGGTCACCTCGTGGCCCTCGTCGAGCAGGTACCAGGCGGTGCTGATGCCGATGATGCCGGCACCGAGGACGATCACTTTCATCGCGGGCTCCAGGGTCGCTACGGGCCGGATTGTGCGGATCGGTCGGTTCAAATGAAGATACATTCATGAACATCGTTTGACATTAGCGGCTCTAATGATTCACATCGACCCACCTGCGCTCGATTGCCTCGCCGCGCTGGCCGACGAGGGTCGCTTCGATCGCGCCGCCGCACGGCTCGCGGTGACGCAGTCGGCGGTGTCGCAACGGCTGCGAGCGCTCGAGGCGCAGGTCGGCCAGCCGCTGGTGATCCGCTCGCGACCGCTGCAGCTCACCGACGCCGGCAAGGTGCTGCTGCGTTTCGCGCGCCAGTGGCACGCGCTGCGCGCCGACGTGGCACGTGAGCTGGGCGCGGCCGCCGGCGAGCGGCTGCCGGTCGCGGTCAACGCCGACAGCCTCGCGACCTGGGTGCTGCCGGCGCTCGACCCGGTCGTCCAAGCCGGGTTGCGTGACGGCCGCGGGCTCGAGCTGGTCGTCGACGACCAGGACTTCACGCACGACTGGCTGCGCCAGGGCGCGGTGCTGGGCTGCGTGAGCACCGTCGCCGAGGCGCTGCGCGGCTGCAGCGTGCGCCCGCTGGGCGTGATGCACTACACCGCGGTCGCCAGCCCCGGCTTCGTCGCCGCGATGCTGCCGCGCGGGCTCGGGCGCGACAACTTCGCCCGCGTGCCGTTCCTCGTGTTCAACCGCAAGGACGACATGCAGGCGCAATGGGTCGAGCGCGCCTTCGGCGTGCGTGCGCCGCGGCTGCAGGAACGCTTCGTGCCGTCGAGCGACGCGTCGGTGCGTGCCGCGACGATGGGCTGGGGCGTCGGCGTCGCGCCGTGGATCCAGGTGCGCGACGCGGTGGGGCGCGGCGCGCTGGTCGCGCTGGCGCCCGAGGTCACGGTGCCGGTGGTGTTGCACTGGCACCAGTGGCAGTTCGGCAGCGACGCCGACGCACCCCCGAGCCTGCTCGACCAGGTCGGCAGCGCGCTGCAGCAGGGGGCGCGCGCGGTGCTGGAGCCGGTGGACGGCGCGTAGCCGCCGCGCGCTGTCCGGTCAGCGGTGCGCCGTGCCCGGACGGGGCGCCACACGCCCTGCGGCGGACCCCGGCTTGGCGTCTTCGGCCGGCGGCATCGGTCGCCCGAGCACCAGGGGTGCGACCCCGAAACGCTTCGCACCGGCACCGAGCGCGAGCCACAACGCGCTCACCACCGCGGCGACGACGGTCAGCCAGGTCAGCACGGCGAGGGTTCGACGGTCCATGGTCGGCCTTCGGCGAACGCGAAGATCAGCAGGAGCGCACGGCGCGCGCCCACGCGGCGCCGGCATCGACGCCAGCAGCAGCGGCGGTCGCGTTCATCACGTGAACTGTGGCGCAACGGTGCGGCAAATCAAGCCGCCGTCACCCACGGTTACGCATGACACTGGGCGCACCGGCCCTGCCGCCGCCCGAAAGGCCTGCGATGAGCGCACCGAATGCGATCCCTCCTCCCGGCGCGACGCTGTGGCAACGCCTGCGCGCGCGCCGCGAGAGTCCGGCCGGCCCCGACGCGGCCGACATGGGCACGGCTTTCGGGCTCGACATGAGCCTGGGGCTGCCGGCCGCCGAGTGCGCCCCCGGCGACCCCCCCGACGCGGCGGCCACGCCGCCCCGGCGTCCCTGGTGGGAGTTCGGGCCGACGCGCTGAGCGTCCTGCCTGACCGCACAGACCGCAAGGTCTGCACGTGACCGCGCAGGTCTGGCCATGACCGCGCCAGGCACGATGCGATCGCGCCGGCCTAGAATGTCGGCATGGCCAGAGTCTCGTTCCGACAGCAGATGCTGCAGGCGCGCGAAGACGCGATCGTCGCCGCCGTCAACCGGTTGCTCGCCGAAAAGGGCTTCGACGCGATGACCGTCGACGAGGTCGCCGCCGACGTCGGCATTGCCAAGGCCAGCCTGTACAAGCACTTCCCGTCGAAGGAGGAACTGGCCGCCGCGGCGATGGTGCGTGTGCTGCACCGCGCGCGGGCGTTCCTCGAGTCCGACGCGGTGCGTGCGCTGCCGCGTGCCGCAGACCGCCTGCGCGCCGTCACCCGATGGGCGATGCAGATGCAGCTGGCCGGCGAGATGCCGTCGCTGCCGTCGCAGAACTCGACGCTGCGCACGGCGCTGCTGCAGCACCGCGACTACCTCGACGGCCTGAGCGACGTCAGCGAACGGCTCGGCGAGACGATCGTGCAGGCGCAGCGCGATGGCGACATCAACGCCGCGCTGCCGCCCGAGCTGGTGCTGTACACGCTGTACGCGCGCGCCTGCGACCCGGTGCTGCCGCTGCTCAAGAGCACCGGCCAGTACGACGACGAGCGCGTCGTCGAACTCGTGCTGTCGACCTGCTTCGAAGGCCTGAACGCGCGCTGACCCGTCGCCGCCGGCGCGCGCGGCGTTCAGCGCACCAGCAGCACCGGCACCTTGCTTTGCGCGAGCACCTTGGTGGCGACCGAGCCCATCACCAGGTTGCCGATCGTGCCGTGGCCGTGCGAGCCCATCATCAGCAGGTTGTAGCCGCCCTTGTCGGCGACCGCGGCGATCGTGTCGGCGGCGTGGCCGACCTTGTGCACGAAGGTCGCGTCGATGCCCTGCTTCTTGAAGAAGGCGCGGATCGGCTTGAACACCTTCTCG
>NZ_DAOKZA010000075.1:0-9671 GCF_035325925.1 Azohydromonas sp.
TCCTCGATCGTCTTGGTCGTGCAGTCGGGGAACGTGAGCAGCATCTTGGCGCACAGCTCCTCGACCTTGGCGTCGAGCAGCGACAGGTCGACCGTGCCGCGCTTCATCAGCGCCTTGCCCTCGGCCAGCGCGTCGCCTGTCTTGGCCTCGCCGTAGCAGAAGCGGCCGAACTCGTCGACCATGCGCTGCGTCTCGACGGTGGGGTTGGCGACGAACTTGCCGTCGACCTTGAGCGCGGGCACGACGTCGGTGAGCACGCCCATCTGGTAGGCCTTGTGCGCGCTGAACGGCTCGCACAGCACGCAGGCGGCCATCGCGCGCTCGGCGCCGACGACCACCGGCAGGAAGTCGGTGGCGCCGCCGATCGGCGCCGAGCCGTGCTTCGGCCCTGCCTGGCCGAAGCGCGCCAGGTCCTGCGCGACGCTGAAGTCGCAGGCCATGCCGATCTCCTGCCCGCCGCCGATGCGCATGCCGTTGACGCGGCAGATCACCGGCTTGTCGCACGCCAGGATCGCCGAGACCATGTCGTTGAACAGCCGCATGTACTGGCGGTACTCCTGCGGCTGGCCGGCGTAGTACTCTGCGTACTCCTTGGTGTTGCCGCCGGTGCAGAAGGCCTTGTCGCCGACGCCGGTGAAGACCACGCAGTTGACGTCGCGCGCGTTGCTGGCAGCGCGGAACGCCAGGATCACGCCCTTGACCATGTCGGTCGTGTAGCTGTTGTACTGGCCGGGGTTGTCGAGCCAGATCCAGGCGTTGTACAGGCCCGGCACCTCGCTGCCGTCGGGCCGGCGCGCCGGGCGCTTCTCGTAGCGCACGCCGGGCTTGGCGATGTCGTCGACGAGGTCGTGGTTCTTGAATTCGTGGGTCATCGGCTTTCCTCGGGAGGGTTCGGGGCCAGGGGAGCGACGGCGCTCAGGGCACCATGACGGCGCGGCGCGTGATCTCGCGCGCGTGCACGGCGTGGAACACGTCGTTGATGCGGTCGAGCGGGTGCGTCTCGACGAACGGCGCCAGGCGGACCTTGCCGTCGAGCACCAGGTCGAGCGCGGCCGGGTAGTGCTCGGGCGGGCAGCCCCAGTTGCCGATCGCGCGCGCGTCGAACGCCATCAGGTTCGACAGCCGCACCTCGACGCGGTCCATCGTGAAGCCGACCACCGACAGCGTCGCGCCGTGCACCAGCAGGTTGAACGCCGTGGTTTGGCCCGCCGCGGTGCCCGAGCACTCGAAGATCTTCCACTCGGTGCCGCGCAGGCCGCGCTGCCTCGCGAACTCGGACACCGCCTTCTTCAGCGCCTTCGCGTCGAGGTCGCGCGCGTTCAGCGCCAGCGCCGCGCCGCCTTCGGCGACGATCGCGTCGAGCTTGCGCGCGTCGACGTCGACCGCGACGACCTGCGCGCCGAAGGCGCCCGCGATCTGCACGCAGTAGCCGCCGACGCCGCCCACCCCGATCACCACCGCGACGTCGCCCGGTTCGACGCCGGCGCGACGCACCGCCTGGTACGGCGTGGTCAGCGCGTCGGCGACGATCGACACCTGCGGCAGCGTCAGGCCGGCGGCCGCCAGCCGCCGCTCGTCGACCGGGCACAGCCCGCGCGCCGGCACCACGATGTGCGAGCCGAAGCCGCCGGGGATGTCGTTGCCCGGCATCTTCTGCGCGCGGCAGATCGTCGCCAGCCCGCGGCGGCACAGGTCGCACTCGCCGCACGGCAGCACCGCCGGCACGATCACCGCGCGGCCGAGCCAGTCGGCGGCGCCCTCGCCGGCTTCGACGACGCGCCCGCTGATCTCGTGGCCCAGCGCCAGCGGCAGCGCGTGGTTGGTGCGCACGCCGTCGTAGTAGTAGCCCAGGTCGGTGTGGCACACGCCGCAGCCGGCGATCGCGACGACGACCTCGCCGGCGCCGGGGGTGGCGACGAAGTCCTCGCGCACCAGCGGGGCGCCGGGGGCGGTCATCTGCCAGCGGTGGGCGGCGGTGCTCATCGTGCGTGTCTCCGGGCCGGGTCGATGCAAATATGGTAATGCGGTACCGAAATGCGGCAATGAGGGATTCTGAGCACGGTTTTCGGCGCGACCTTTGATCTGAGTCAGAGGAGCGATCGCCGCGCGCCGTTTCACTTCACGCATCGAAAACGCGGAGGCAAGCGTGAACACCCAGGTCCCGATGTCCACGGCGCACACACCGGCGCGCACGTTCTCGATCGCGATCGCCGGCAGCGGCGGCGCCGGCGTGATGACGGCCGGCACGCTGCTGCTCGACGCCGCGGCGCGTGCCGGCCTGTACGGGCTGATGGTGCGCACCAGCGGCCCGCAGATCCGCGGCGGCGAGGCCGCGGCGCTGTTGCGCCTGGGCCCGCAGCCGCTGGCGTCGCTCGACGACAGCTTCGACCTGCTGCTGGCGGTCGACTGGCAGAACCTCAACCGCTTCGCCGACGAGATCCCGCTGCACGCCGCGAGCCTGCTCGTCGGCGACGCCGACGAGGGCGAGGCGCCCGAGGTGTTCCGCGCCAGCGGCGCGCGCGCCGTCGCGCTGCCGCTGAAGAAGCTCGCCAAGACCGCCGGCGGCTGGGTCAACATGGTCGTGCTCGGCTACGCCGGCACGCTGGCCGGCGTCGGCGCCGACGCGCTCGAGGCGGCGCTGCGCGCGAGCTGGAAGCGCAGCGCCGACGCGCTCGAGAAGAACCTGGCCGCGCTGCGCGAAGGCATCGCGCAGGCCACCGCGCTCGACGGCGCGCGGCCGCAGCCGCTGCCCGCGGCGGCGACCGGCGGCCAGGGGCGCTGGCTTCTGTCGGGCAACGAGGGCGCGGGCGCAGGCGCGATCCGCGCCGGCGTGCGTTTCGTCGCCGCGTACCCGATCACCCCGGCCACCGAGCTGCTCGAGTGGATGGCGCCGGCGCTGGCCGAGGTCGGCGGCACGCTGCTGCAGGCCGAGGACGAACTGGCGTCGGTGAACATGATCGTCGGCGCCAGCTTCGGCGGCGTGCCGTCGCTGACCGCCACCGCCGGCCCGGGGCTGGCGCTGATGGCCGAGGGCATCGGCCTGGCGGTGGCCGCCGAGGTGCCGATCGTCGTCGTCGACGTGATGCGCGGCGGCCCGTCGACTGGGATCCCGGCCAAGAGCGAGCAGTCCGACCTGTCGTTCGCCGTCGACGGCCTGCACGGCGACGCGCCCCGGCTGGTGCTGGCGCCGACGTCGATCGCCGACTGCCTGCCGACCACCGAGTGGGCGGTGCACCTGGCCGAGGCGCTGCAGGCGCCGGCGCTGGTGCTGTCCGACCAGTTCATGGGTCAGTCGCGCTGCGTCATCGACCGCCCGCCGCCGCCCGGCGAACCGGCGCGCCGCCTGACCGCCGCGGCGAACCCGGCCGAGCCGTACCGGCGCTACCTCGACACGCCGTCGGGCGTGTCGCCGATGGCGGTGCCGGGCACGCCGGGCACCGTCTACACCGCCGACGGGCTCGAGCACAGCGAACGCGGCATCCCGAGCAGCCAGGCCGCCGACCACCGCAAGCAGCTCGCCAAGCGCGAGCGCAAGCTGATGCAGCACGACTACGGCGCGCGCTGGGCCGACGTCGAGGGCGACGCCGAGCTGGCGATCGTCACCTTCGGCTCGACCACCGGCGCGGTGCGCGAGGCGATCGCGCGCGCCGCCGCGCAGGCGCTGGCGCTGCGGCTGGTCGCGCTGCGCCTGATCGCGCCGCTGCGCGAGGACGCGCTGGCGCAGGCGCTGCAGGGCGTGCGCGAGGTGCTGGTCGTCGAGCAGAACCACGGCGGCCAGCTGCTGCGCTACCTGCGCAGCCGTGCCGATCTGCCGGGCCGCCCGCGCGGGCTGCACCGCGCCGGGCCGCTGCCGCTGCGCCCCGGCGAGCTGGCCACCGCCTTCGTCGACTGGGCCGCGTCGGTGGCCCGCCAGGAGATCCACGCATGAACGACATGACGGTGCCGGCGGTGCTGACCGCCGCCGACTACAAGTCCGACTACAAGCCGATCTGGTGCCCCGGCTGCGGCGACTACACGGTGCTCGGCTCGGTGACCAAGGCGCTGGCGATGCTGCAGCGCCCGCCGCACGAGATCGCGGTGGTCTCGGGCATCGGCTGCAGCTCGCGCATCCCGGCGTACACCAACTGCTACGGCTTCCACGGCGTGCACGGGCGCGCGCTGGCCGCCGGCACCGGGCTGAAGGTCGCGCGCCCCGACCTGACGGTGGTGGTGGCCGGCGGTGACGGCGACGGCTACTCGATCGGCGGCAACCACTTCCTGCACGCCTGCCGGCGCAACGTCGACCTCACGTACATCGTGATGGACAACCACGTCTACGGCATGACCAAGGGGCAGGCGTCGCCGACCACCGAACCCGACTGGGACAACAAGCTCTCGCCCGGCGGCACCGGCATCCGCTCGTTCCACCCGCTGGTCATCGCGCTGGCATCGGGCGCCAACTTCGTCGCGCGCGCGTTCTCGGGCGACCCGAACGGCACCGCCGAGGTGATCGCGCAGGCGATCCGCCACCCGGGCTTCTCGTTCGTCGAGATCCTCAGCCCCTGCGTGACCTTCCGCCCCGAGCAGCGCGAGTGGAAGAACCACGTGCACCGCGCCGCGGTGCCCGAGACCGACGACCCGGCACGCGCCGCGCGCCGGATCATGACCGACGACGGCTTCAACCTCGGCGTTCTCTACGCCGGCAGCCGTGCCGTCTACAACAGCCGCACGCGCGACACCCGCGCGACCGTGGCGCAGATCGAAGAGAAGGAGTTTGCACTGTGAGCCCGCTGCAGACGATCGAGGACCTGATGTCGCAGGCGCTCGCGATCGAGCGCGAGGCGGTGTCGCGCTACAACGAGCTGGCCGACATCATGGAGACGCACAACAACGCCGAGGTGGCGGCGCTGTTCCGCCAGATGGCGCAGTACGAGCAGCACCACGTGCAGCACATCCTGGCCGACATGGGCTGGGCCGACGACGTCGTCGCGCCGCGCAGTGGCGGCATGTGGACGACGCCCGAGGCGCCCGAGACCGTGGCTTTCGAGGACGTGCACTACCTGATGCACCCGTGGCACGCGCTGAAGCTCGCACTGCAGGCCGAGGAACGCGCGCAGGCCTTCTTCGACGACCTGGCGCGCCGGGCGTCGACCGACTCGATCCGCCGCGCCGCCGAGGAGATGCGCGACGAGGAGGCCGAGCACGTCGCGCTGGTCAAGGCCTGGCTCGAGAAGGTGCCCAAGCCCGACGACGACTGGGCCGACGACCCCGACCCGCCGCGATACATCGATTGATCACCCCCGCAGCGCCCTCGGCGCCTCCCGCGCGGGCGATGCCGGGGTGCCTGCAGCCCCCGCGGGGCGCCGCCGGTGGGCCGGGCGAACCGGATCCGCGGCGGCCGCCACTGCGGCGCCGCCGCCCGCGACGCTCCCGGCTGCCCCGCGTCGCTGAACGAACGGAGAACCACTGACATGGACGTCCTGCTGCCCCCGGGCTGGAAACCGCCGATCGGCTACGCCAACGGCATCGCGGTCGACGCCGGCCGCATCGTGTTCATCGCCGGCCAGGTCGGCTGGAACGCCGACCAGGTGTTCGAGTCCGAGGACCTGGTGCCGCAGTTCGAGCAGGCGCTGAAGAACGTGCTGGAGGTGCTCACGCAGGCCGGCGGCCGCCCCGAGCACGTCTGCCGCATCACCGCGTTCTGCTGCGACAAGCCCGGCTACCTCGCGGTGCGCGGCCAGCTCGGCGGCATCTGGCGCCGGCTGATGGGCAGGCACTACCCGGCGATGAGCATGATCTTCGTCTCCGACCTGCTCGACCATCCGGGCAAGATCGAGCTCGAGGCCACCGCGGTGGTGCCCCGCGCGGGCTGACGGTGATGCTGCAGATCGTCATCCAGGGCCGCGGCGGCCAGGGCGCGCAGACCGCGGGCAACCTGCTCGCCGCGGCGCACTTCGCCGCCGGACGCGAGGTGCAGTGCTTCGCCACCTACGGCGGCGCGCGGCGCGGCACGCCGGTGAGCTCGTTCATCCGTGTCGACGACCGACCGGTGCGCGTGCGCTGCGACATCGAGCGCGCCGACGCGATCCTGTGCTTCGACGCCAGCCTGCTCGCCGGCGCGCTGCTCGCCGCCGCCGACGCGCACACGCTGATCGTCGTCAACTCGGCGCGCGGCGCCGAAGCGTTCGCCGAGTCGCTGCCGGGCCGGCGCGTGATCCCGCTCGACGCGCTGGCGATCTCGCGCCGCCACGGGCTGGGGGGCATCGTCAACTCGGCGCTGCTCGGCGGGCTCGCGCGCGCCGTCGGCGCGCCGGCACTGCCGGTGCTCGCGGCGACGCTGCGCGAGCGCTCGCCCAAGCTCACCGACGAGAACGTCGCCGCGTGCGAGGACGGCTGGCGCGCGGTCGACGCGCTGCTCGGCGTGGAGGCCGCGCGATGAACGCCCCCCTGCCCACCGCCGCCGTGCCGCCGACCTGGACCACCGGGTCGACCGAGGTGTTCAAGACCGGCACCTGGCGCGCCGCGCTGCCGCGCCACATCCGCGCGCCGTCGCCGTGCCACCAGGCCTGCCCGGTCAACGGCGACATCGCCGAGTGGATCGGGCTGGCACGCACGCGCCAGTGGCGCGCCGCGTGGGACGTGCTGACGCGGCACAACCCGTTCCCGGCGATCGCCGGACGCATCTGCCACCACCCGTGCGAGAGCGCGTGCAACCGCGCCGGCCACGACGAGGCGCTGTCGATCTGCAAGCTCGAACGTTTCGTCGGCGACACCGCGATCACCGAGGGCTGGGCCTTCGCGCCGCCGGCGGTCGAGCGCGACGGCCACGTCGCGGTCGTCGGCGGCGGGCCGGCCGGGCTGTCGGCGGCGTTCCAGCTGCGCCGGCGCGGCTGGCGCGTGACGCTGTACGAGGCCGGCGCCGAGCTCGGCGGGCTGATGCGCCACGGCATCCCGTCGTACCGGCTCGCGCGCGACGTGCTCGACGCCGAGATCGCTCGCATCGTCGCGCTCGGCGTCGAGCTGCGCTGCCACACGGTGCTCGCCGGGCCCGACGACCTGCAGCGGCTGCGCGAGACGCACGACGCGGTGTTCGTCGCCACCGGCGCGGCGCGGCCGAAACGACTGCCGCAGCTCGACTACCGCCGGCCCTGGGTGGTCGACGGCGCCGGCTACCTCGCGGCGGCCAACGCCGGCACCCCGCCGGCGCTGGGCCGGCGCGTGGTCGTCGTCGGCGGTGGCAGCGCGGCGATCGACGCGGCGCGCAGCGCGCGGCGCGCCGGGCACGCGGTGACGCTGCTCGCGCTCGAGTCGCGCTCGCAGATGCCGGCGCAGCGCGAGGAGGTCGACGAGGCGCTCGACGAGGGCATCGCGCTGGTCGACGCGGCGATGCTCGACGCCGCCACCTGGAGCGACGGTGCGCTGCGCCTGGACTGCGTGCGCGTGCGCTTCGAGCCCGGTGCCGAACGCGGGCGCTTCAGCATCTCGCGCGTCGACGGCAGCGGCTTCGCGATCGCCGCCGACGCGGTGATCACGTCGATCGGCGCCGACCCCGACCTGAAGGTGTTCGGCGACGCGTTGCCGGCGCAGGGTGCGCTGCTCGCCGCCGACGCGCGCACGCAGGCCACGGCGCAGGCCGGCGTGTGGGCCGGCGGCGACGTCGCGAGCATGGCGCGCTTCGTCACCGAGGCGGTCGGCATGGGCAAGCGCGCGGCGCTGGCGATCCACCGCCAGCTGCTCGGCGAGGCGGCACCCGAGGTCGACGCCGAGGCGGTGGTGCCACTGGCGGCGATCGCCACCTGGTACCACGCGCCCGCGCCACGTGCGGCGGCGCGCACGCTGCCGGCCGCCGCGCGGCTCGCCGCGGGCGCCGAGGTGCAGCTCGGCCTGGAGATCGAGCAGGCGCTGGCCGAGGGCGAACGCTGCTTCTCGTGCGGTACCTGCATCGAGTGCGACAACTGCGTCGTCGTCTGCCCCGACCTCGCGGTGCGGCGTGCCGACGGCGGCGGCTACGAGGTGCTCGGCGACTACTGCAAGGGCTGCGGGCTGTGCGTGCGCGAGTGCCCGACCGGGTCGATGAAGATGCTCGAGGAGACAAGATGACGATCACGGTGGCCGCCCCCCGCGTGCTGATGACCGGCAACCACGCCGTGGCCTGGGGCGCGCGGCTGGCGCGGCCGAAGGTCGCGCCGGTCTACCCGATCACGCCGCAGACGCCGGTGCTCGAGTTGCTGACCGAGTTCCAGGCGCGCGGCGAGTTCGACGCCGAGATCATCACCGTCGAGAGCGAGCACTCGGTGATGTCGGCGTGCATCCCGGCGTCGCTGGCCGGCGTGCGCGTGTTCACGGCCACGGCGTCGCAGGGGCTGCTGCTGATGCACGAGCTGCTGCACTACGCGGCCGGGGCGCGCGCGCCGATCGTGATGGCCAACGTCAACCGCACCGTCGCGTCGCCCTGGGCCTTCTGGCCCGACCAGACCGACAGCCTGGCGCAGCGCGACACCGGCTGGATCCAGTACTACGTCGAGACCGCGCAGGAGGCGCTCGACACCGTCGTGCAGGCCTACCGCGTCGCCGAGCAGGTGCTGCTGCCGGCGATGGTCAACCTCGACGCGTTCTACGTGTCGCACGCGATGGAGCCGGTGGCGATTCCCCCGCAGGCCGCCGTCGACGCGTACCTGCCGCCGTTCGACCCGCCGCACCGGCTCGACACGACGAAGGTCGAGTCGTGGGGCAACGTGGTCAGCCAGGACATGTTCTTCCGCCACCGCCAGGCCGCCGAGCAGGCGATGCAGCGCGTGCCGCAGCTGGCCGCCGACGCCGACCGCGACTGGTGCGCCGCCACCGGCCGCGGCTGGGGCGTCGTCGAGCGCTACCGCTGCGACGGCGCCGCGGCCGTGATCGTGACCATGGGCAGCATGTGCGGCACCGCGCGCGACGCGGTCGACGCGCTGCGCGACGCCGGCGAGGCGGTCGGGCTGGTCAAGCTGCGACTGTTCCGCCCGCTGCCGGTGGCGGCGCTGCGCGCCGCGCTGGCCGGCGTGCGCGACGCCGTCGTGCTCGACCGCAACCACTCGCCGGGCGCGGGCGGCGTGCTGCACCAGGAACTGCGCGCGGCGCTGTACGGCGTCGACGGCGCGCCGCGCGTGCACGGGCTGCTCGCCGGCGTCGGCGGCGTCAACGTGCCGGTGGACAAGATCGTCGGCTTCGTGCGCGACGCCGTCGGCGCCGCGCCGCAACCCGAATCGCTGTGGGTGCGCTGACCATGCAGAGCCTGACCCTGAACCACGAAGATGCGATGCTGTGCTCGGGCCACGCCGCGTGCCCGGGCTGCATCGACGCGCTGTCGGTGCGCCACGTGCTGGCCACGCTGGGGCCCGACACGATGGCCGTCGTGCCGCCGTCGTGCATGGCGATCATCGCCGGCCCGCAGCCGTACAGCTCGCTGAAGATCCCCGTCTACCAGCCCACGCTCGAGGCCAGCGCCGCCGCCGCGTCGGGGCTGCGTCGCGCGCTCGACGCGCAGGGCAGGCGCGACACCACGGTGGTCGTGCTCGCCGGCGACGGCGGCACCTACGACATCGGCTTCCAGTGCCTGAGCTCGGCCGCCGAGCGCAACGAGGACTTCATCTACGTGTGCCTCGACAACGAGGGCTACATGAACACCGGCGCGCAGAAGTCGTCGTCGACGCCGC
>NZ_DAOKZA010000076.1:0-9420 GCF_035325925.1 Azohydromonas sp.
TGGCGGAGGGAGCGGGATTCGAACCCGCGGTGGGCTGTTCACCCACACACGCTTTCCAGGCGTGCGACTTAAACCACTCATCCATCCCTCCGCGGGACGTCGCGACGCTCGGGGCCGTCGCGGCGCGCGATTATCCCACCGCGCTCCACGCGTGCTGCTGCAGCTGCTCGAGCGTGACCACCTGCAGCGCGCGCTCGTGCGTGGCTTCGAGCACCACCGGCGGCGCGCACCCGGCGCGCAGCGCCTCGCGCCAGCGCAGCGCGCACACGCACCACCGGTCGCCCGGCTTCAGGCCGCGAAAGCGCATCGCGGGGCGTGGCGTGATCAGGTCGTTGCCGCGCTCGAACTGGAAGTTCAGGAACGCCGCGGTCATGCGCGCGCAGATCACGTGGCTGCCGTGGTCGTCGTCGTCGGTGTGGCAGCAGCCGTCGCGGCGCCAGCCGGTGAGCGGGTCGTACGAGCAGGCGACGAGCGAGGTGCCGAGCACGTTGCGGGGCAAGGGCGGAGGGGACATCGACGGCGCATCGTGGCGGGAGGGCGAGGCAGTCTAGCCAACGCCAGCCGTCGCGAAGCCGGCGGGGTGAAGCCGCCGCCGCGGCCTACACTGCGCGCTGCGCCAACCCCTCGCCGCCCGCGACGACCGCCCGCCATGCTGCGCTTCCACTTCCCGATCGTCATCATCGACGAGGACTTCCGCTCCGAGAACGCGTCGGGACTGAGCATCCGCGCGCTCGCGCAGGCCATCGAGAAGGAGGGCTTCGAGGTGCTCGGCGTCACCAGCTACGGCGACCTGTCGCAGTTCGCGCAGCAGCAAAGCCGCGCCAGCGCCTTCATCCTGTCGATCGACGACGAGGAGATCGCCGCCGAGGGCGGCGAGGAGGGGCCGGCGGTGCAGGCGCTGCGCAAGTTCATCCGCGAGATCCGCTTCCGCAACGCCGACATCCCGATCTACCTGTCGGGCGAGACGCGCACCAGCCAGCACATCCCGAACGACATCCTGCGCGAGCTGCACGGCTTCATCCACATGTTCGAGGACACGCCGGACTTCGTCGCGCGCCACATCATCCGCGAGGCCAGGAGCTACCTCGACGGGCTGGCGCCGCCGTTCTTCAAGGCGCTGATGGACTACGCGCAGGACGGCTCGTACAGCTGGCACTGCCCCGGGCACTCGGGCGGCGTGGCGTTCCTGAAGAGCCCGGTGGGGCAGATGTTCCACCAGTTCTTCGGCGAGAACATGCTGCGCGCCGACGTGTGCAACGCGGTGGAGGAACTGGGCCAGCTGCTCGACCACACCGGCCCGGTGGCCGCCAGCGAGAAGAACGCGGCGCGCATCTTCAACGCCGACCACTGCTTCTTCGTCACCAACGGCACCAGCACCAGCAACAAGATCGTCTGGCACCACACGGTGGCGCCGGGCGACGTGGTGGTGGTCGACCGCAACTGCCACAAGAGCATCCTGCACGCGATCATCATGACCGGCGCGGTGCCGGTGTTCATGACGCCCACGCGCAACCACTACGGCATCATCGGTCCGATCCCGCAGACCGAGTTCTCGCGCAGCGCGATCGAGAAGAAGATCGCCGCCAACCCGTTGCTCGCCGGCGTCGACCCGAAACAGGTCCGCCCGCGCATCATGACGCTGACGCAGAGCACCTACGACGGCGTGCTCTACAACACCGAAGCCATCAAGGGCATGGTCGACGGCTGGATCGACAACCTGCACTTCGACGAGGCCTGGCTGCCGCACGCGGCGTTCCACCCCTTCTACGGCAGCTACCACGCGATGGGCAAGAAGCGCGCGCGACCCGAGTCGACGGTGGTCTACGCGACGCAGTCGACGCACAAGCTGCTGGCCGGGCTGTCGCAGGCGTCGCAGGTGCTGGTGCAGGACTCGCAGCACGTGCGGCTGGACCAGCACCTGTTCAACGAGGCGTACCTGATGCACACCAGCACCAGCCCGCAGTACGCGATCATCGCCAGCTGCGACGTCGCCGCCGCGATGATGGAGCCGCCCGGGGGCACCGCGCTGGTCGAGGAGAGCCTCAAGGAGGCGCTGGACTTCCGCCGCGCGATGCGCAAGGTCGAGCGCGAGTTCGGCCACGACTGGTGGTTCCGCGTCTGGGGCCCCGAGCGGCTGGCCGACGAGGGCATCGGCCGCGCCGACGACTGGGTGCTCAAGGCCGCCGACGACTGGCACGGCTTCGGCGACCTGTCGGCGGGCTTCAACATGCTCGACCCGATCAAGAGCACCATCATCACCCCGGGCCTGGACGTGGCCGGGCGCTTCGCGGCCACCGGCATCCCGGCGTCGATCGTCACCAAGTTCCTCGCCGAGCACGGCGTGGTGGTCGAGAAGACCGGGCTGTACTCGTTCTTCATCATGTTCACGATCGGCATCACCAAGGGCCGCTGGAACACGATGCTGACCGCGCTGCAGCAGTTCAAGGACGACTACGACCGCAACGCGCCGCTGTGGCGCATCCTGCCCGAGTTCTGCGCCAAGCACCCGCGCTACGAGCGCATGGGGCTGGCCGACCTGTGCCAGGCGATCCACCAGATGTACGCGCAGGGCGACGTCGCCCGGCTGACCACCGAGATGTACCTGTCGGACCTGCACCCGGCGATGACGCCCACCGACGCCTACGCGCGCATCGCGCACCGCGCCACCGAGCGCGTGCCCATCGACCGGCTCGAGGGGCGGGTCACCACCTCGCTGCTGACGCCGTATCCGCCGGGCATCCCGCTGCTGATCCCCGGCGAGCGCTTCAACCGCAAGATCGTCGACTTCCTGCGCTTCACGCGCGCCTTCAACGCCGCCTTCCCCGGCTTCGACACCGACGTGCACGGGCTGATCGAGGAGGTCGACGACGACGGGCGCAAGCGCTACGCGGTGGACTGCGTGCGCGACGACTGAACGCCGCCGCCGTTCAGCGGCAGCGCTGCAGCGCGTCGAAGGCGGCCTGCGCCATGCGCGCGTAGCCGGCGGCGTTCGGGTGGATGCGGTCCGAACGCAGCGCGTCGCGCGACAGCACGTCGGCGACGACGCCGTCGATGACGTGCACGCCGGTGTCGTCGGCGAGCTCGGCGTACAGCGGGTGCGCGTCGGCCAGGCCCACCGCCGCGCCGAGCGTCGGTGCGGGCACGGCGAACAGCATCGGCGTGGCCCCGGCGGCGCGCACGCGATCGACGACGGCGCGCAGGTGCGCGCGGGTTTCGTCGGCGGCGACGCGGCGCAGGAAGTCGTTGCCGCCGCTGGTGATCAGCACCACCGCCGGGCGGTGCGCCGCCAGTGCGTCGTCGATGCGCGCGCGCAGTCCCGCGCTGCGTTCGCCGTCGATGCCGAGGTTGACGACCTCGACGCCGGCGTGCGCCGAGCCGTCGCGCGCCAGCAGCGCCTGCAGCTGCTCGGCGTAGCCTTGGCCGTCGGCGCCGTGGCCGCGTGTCAGCGAGTCGCCGATCGCCAGCACCGTGGCGCCGGGCGGCAGGCGGCACGCGTTCGGCACCTCGCCGCGGGGCCGGCACGCGGCCAGCCCCAGCGACAGGACGAGCGACAGGGCCAGCGTCAGGGGCAGCGACCGGGCCAGCGCGCTCGCGCGCCTGCGCCGGCCGGGCATCGTCGGGGTCATCGGGCAGGGCGGGGCGGTGGCGGACGGGCCGGGATTGTCGCCGCACGCCGGTGCTACATTGCCCGCGCGTCCGCGCCTGGCGGGCGCTGCCGTGGAGACCGCGCCGTGACCGCCTTGCCCGAGCACCTGAACCTCGTCGACGGCCGTGCGTGCCCCGCGGCCGAAGGACACACGATCGAGGTCGTCGACCCGTCCGACGGTCAGCCGTTCGCGACGCTGCCGCGCAGCGGCGCCGCCGACGTCGACGCCGCGGTGCGCGCCGCGCGCGCCGCGTTCGACGGCGCCTGGGGCCGCCTGACCGCGACCGAACGCGGGCGCGTGCTGGCGAGGCTGTCGGCGCTGATCACGCAGCAGGCCGAGTCGCTCGCGCAGCTCGAGTGCCGCGACACCGGCAAGCCGATCCAGCAGGCGCGTGTCGACATCGCCGCCTGCGCGCGCTACTTCGAGTACTACGCCGGCGCGGCCGACAAGCTGCACGGCGAGACCATTCCCTACGCCGCCGGCAGCACCGTGATGGCGCTGCGCGTGCCGTTCGGCGTCACGGGGCACATCATCCCGTGGAACTACCCGGCGCAGATCTTCGGCCGCTCGGTCGGCGGCGCGCTGGCCGCCGGCAACGCCTGCGTCGTCAAGCCGGCCGAGGACGCGTGCCTGACGCCGCTGGCCGTCGCGTCGCTGGCGCTCGACGCCGGGTTGCCGCCGGGGGCGCTGAACATCGTCTGCGGGCTGGGCGTCGAGGCGGGCGCGGCGCTGGCCGCGCACCCGGGACTGAACCACATCAGTTTCACCGGTTCGGCGGCCACCGGCACCGCGGTGGCGCAGGCGGCGGCGGTGAACCACGTGCCGGTCACGCTCGAACTCGGCGGCAAGTCGCCGCAGTTGCTGTTCGCCGACGCCGACCTCGACGAGGCGCTGCCGGTGGTGGTCAACGCGATCGTGCAGAACGCCGGCCAGACCTGCACCGCCGGCAGCCGCGTGCTCGTCGAACGCGCGATCCACGACGCCGTGCTCGAACGCCTGGCGCAGCGTTTCGCGGCGCTGCGCGTCGGGCCGGGCACGCGCGGGCTCGACTGCGGACCGCTGATCAACCGCCGCCAGCTCGACCGCGTGACCGGCCTGGTCGACGCCGCGCAGGCCGACGGCGCGCGCGCGGTGGCGCGCGCCGCGGTCGTCGACGACGCGCCGGCCGGCGGCTTCTACTTCGCGCCGCTGCTGCTCGACGGCGTCGCGCCGTCGCACCCGCTCGCGCAGCGGGAGATCTTCGGCCCGGTGCTCGCGGCCTTCGCCTTCGACGGCGAGGACGAGGCGGTCGCGCTGGCCAACGGCACGCCGTACGGGCTGACCGCCGCGGTGTGGACGCGCGACGGCAGCCGCGCGCTGCGCCTGGCGCACCGGTTGGTCGCCGGGCAGGTGTTCGTCAACAACTACGGCGCCGGCGGCGGCATCGAGCTGCCGTTCGGCGGGATGAAGCACTCGGGCTACGGGCGCGAGAAGGCCTTCGAGGGGCTGCGCGGCTTCACCACGGTGAAGACGGTGGCGATCCGCCACGGCTGATCGCCGCGGCGGCTGTGGCGCCGACGCGCCGCAATGCACGATCGCCGCGGGGTGACCCGGCCGGTCGCCGGGGCGCCGACGTAGACTGGTCCGATCACGAGAGCAACGCTGCGCGCTTCCCGCGCCCGTGCGGGGCGGCGCGCCAGCAGCAGGAGACAGCGTGCGTGCCACCGACACGAGTGACCCGGCGTACTTCCACAAGGTCGTCGATTGCCAATGGGCCTGCCCGGCCCACACTCCCGTTCCCGAGTACATCCGGCTGATCGCGCAGGGGCGTCACGACGACGCCTACATGGTCAACTGGGTGTCCAACGTGTTCCCCGGCATCCTCGGGCGCACCTGCGACCGCCCGTGCGAGCCGGCGTGCCGGCGCGGCCGCGTCGAGCACAACAACCTGGCCAAGCCCGAGCCGGTGGCGATCTGCCGCCTCAAGCGCGTCGCCGCCGACCGCAAGGGCGAGGGCGTGCGCGCGCGCATGCCGCTGGCCGGCGCGCGCAACGGCAAGCGCGTGGCCTGCGTCGGCGCCGGCCCGGCGTCGCTGACGGTGGCGCGCGACCTGGCGCCGCTGGGCTATCACGTCACGGTGATCGACGCCGAGGCGCGCGCCGGCGGCTTCATGCGCACGCAGATCCCGCGCTTCCGCCTGCCCGAGCGCGTGATCGACGAGGAGACCGGCTACGTGCTGAACTCGGGCAACGTCGAGTTCCGCGGCGGCGCGCCGGTCACATCGATGCGCGCGCTGCTCGCCGAGGGCTTCGACGCGGTGTTCGTCGGCTGCGGCGCGCCGCGCGGGCGCGACCTCGACCTGCCGGGTCGTGCCGGGGCGGCGGCGCACATCCACGTCGGCATCGAGTGGCTGGCGTCGGTGTCGTTCGGCCACGTCGCGAAGGTCGCGCCGCGCGTGATCGTGCTCGGCGGCGGCAACACCGCGATGGACTGCTGCCGCTCGGCGCGGCGGCTCGGCGCCGCCGACGTCAAGGTCATCGTGCGCTCGGGCTTCGACGAGATGAAGGCCAGCCCGTGGGAGAAGGAGGACGCGATGCACGAGGGCATCCCGATCCTCAACTGGCACGTGCCGAAGGCCTTCGTGCACCGCGACGGCGTGCTCGAGGGCATGACGTTCGAGATCGTCGAGGCGCGCGTCGACGAGCACGGCCGTCGCCGGCTCGTGCCCACCGGCGCGCCCGACGTGTTCCACGCCTGCGACGAGGTGCTGATCGCGGTGGGGCAGGAGAACGCGTTCCCGTGGATCGAGCGCGACTGCGGCGTCGAGTTCGACCGCCACGGCCTGCCGGTGCTCGACGCGGCGACGCTGCAGTCGACGCGCCCCGACGTGCTGTTCGGCGGCGACGCCGCGTTCGGGCCGAAGAACATCATCACGGCGGTGGCCCACGGCCACGAGGCGGCGGTGTCGATCGACCGGCTGCTGCACGGCGAGGACCCGCGCCGGCGCCCGGCGCCGCACGTGAACCTGATGTCGCAGAAGATGGGCATCCACGAGTGGAGCTACGACAACGCGCCCAGCCTCGACGCGCGCCACAAGGTGCCGTGGGCGAAGGCCGAGGCGGCGCTGGCGAGCATCGCGGTGGAGGTCGAACTCGGCTTCGACGCCGAGGCCGCCTACCGCGAGACGCAGCGCTGCCTGAACTGCGACGTGCAGACCGTGTTCACCGCCAAGCAGTGCATCGAGTGCGACGCCTGCGTCGACATCTGCCCGATGGACTGCATCACGTTCACGCACGACGGCGACGACGAAGCCGAGCTGCGCACGCGGCTGAACGCGCCGGCGACCAACGTCGAGCAGGCACTGTACGTCGGGGCGCCGCTGAAGACCGCGCGCATCATGGTCAAGGACGAGGACCTGTGCCTGCACTGCGGGCTGTGCGCCGAGCGCTGCCCGACAGGGGCGTGGGACATGCAGAAGTTCCTGTTCAAGCCGACCTACGCCGGCCCGGCGTGCCGCGACACGAAGAAGCGCGAGGGGGTGCCGGCATGAAGCCGATCAGCGGCACCAACGACTTCGTCGTCAAGTTCGCCAACGTCAACGGCTCGGGCTCGGCGTCGGCCAACGAGCTGTTCGCCAAGGCGATCCTGCGCATGGGCGTGCCGGTCAGCCCGCGCAACATCTTCCCGAGCAACATCCAGGGGCTGCCGACCTGGTACGAAGTGCGCGTCAGCGGCCTGGGCTGGCTCGGGCGGCGCGGCGGCGTCGACATGATGGTCGCGATGAACCCGCAGACCTGGGCGCAGGACATGGCCGAGCTCGAGCCCGGCGGCTACCTGTTCTACGACAGCACGCGGCCGCTGCCGCCGGGCGCGCTGCGCGACGACGTGGTGGCCATCGGCATGCCGCTGACCGCGATCTGCAACGCCACCTACGAGGACGCGCGCCAGCGCCAGCTGTTCAAGAACATCATGTACGTCGGCGCGCTCGCGGCGCTGCTGGGCATCGACCCCGCCGTCGTCGAGAAGCTGCTCGGCGAGCAGTACCGCGGCAAGGAGCGGCTGCTCGAGTCGAACAAGCGCGCGTTCCACGCCGGCCGCGAGTTCGCGCGCGACCACCTCAAGCCGATCGCGCTGCGCGTCGAACGCGCCGACGCGGTGGGCGAGCGCATCTTCGTCGACGGCAACGCGGCGGCGGCGCTGGGCTGCGTCTACGGCGGCGCCACCGTGTGCGCGTGGTACCCGATCACGCCGAGCTCGTCGGTGGCCGAGGCCTTCGAGCGCTGGTGCGCGAAGTACCGCGTCGACGCCGACAGCGGCGAGAGGCGCTACGCGATCGTGCAGGCCGAAGACGAGATCGCGTCGATCGGCATGGTCACGGGGGCCGGCTGGAACGGCGCGCGCGCCTTCACCGCCACGTCGGGGCCGGGGGTGTCGCTGATGACCGAGTTCATCGGGCTGGCGTACTTCGCCGAGATCCCGGTGACGATCATCGACGTGCAGCGCGGCGGGCCGTCGACCGGCATGCCCACGCGAACGCAGCAGGCCGACCTGATCTCGTGCGCCTGGGCGTCGCACGGCGACACGCGCCACGTGCTGCTGCTGCCCGCCGACCCCCACGAGTGCTTCGAGCACGCGGCGCTCGCGCTCGACCTGGCCGACCGGCTGCAGACGCCGGTGTTCGTGATGAGCGACCTCGACATCGGCATGAACCAGCGCCTGTGCGCGCCGTTCGCGTGGGACGACGCGCGGCGCCACGACCGCGGCAAGGTGCTGAGCGGCGACGAGCTCGAGGCCGGGCGCGAGTTCGCGCGCTACAAGGACGTCGACGGCGACGGCATCCCGTGGCGCACGCTGCCGGGCACGCACCCGAGCCGCGGCGCGTACTTCACGCGCGGCACCACGCGTGACGCGCAGGCGCGCTACTCCGAGGCGGGCGGCGACTACGTCTACAACATGCAGCGGCTGCTGGCCAAGTTCGCCACCGCGGCGACGCTGGTGCCGCCGCCGGTGGTGCGCGCCGCGCCGCGGCGCACGCGGCTGGGCGCGATCTACTTCGGCTCGACGAGCCCGGCGATGGACGAGTCGCTGGCCGCGCTGGCCGACGCCGGCATCGCGCTCGACGCGATGCGGCTGCGCGCCTACCCGTTCCCGCCCGCCGTCGCCGAGTTCGTCGCCGCGCACGACGAGGTGTTCGTCGTCGAGCAGAACCGCGACGCGCAGATGCGCACGCTGCTCGTCGATGCGCTGCAGTGCGACCCGCGCAAGCTGGTGCCGATCCTGCACTACGACGGCACGCCGATCACCGCGCGTTTCGTCACGCGCGCGATCACCGCTCACGTGATCGATCGCGCCACCGCGCCGAAGGAGAGCGCATGACCTACATCGCCAAGCCGCCGCTGCACCACCCGACGCTGGCGCGCAACCGCGTCGGCCACACGCGCCGCGACTACGAGGGCAAGGTCTCGACGCTGTGCGCCGGCTGCGGCCACGACGCCGTGTCGGCGGCGATCGTGCAGGCCTGCTGGCAGCTCGACGTCGAGCCGCACCGCGTCGCCAAGCTGTCGGGCATCGGCTGCTCGAGCAAGACGCCCGACTACTTCCTCGGCGCCAGCCACGGCTTCAACACGGTGCACGGGCGCATGCCCAGCGTGCTGACCGGCGCCAACCTGGCGAACCGCGACCTGCTGTACCTCGGCGTGTCGGGCGACGGCGACTCGGCGTCGATCGGGCTGGGCCAGTTCGCGCACGCGATGCGCCGGCGCGTGCGCATGGTCTACATCGTCGAGAACAACGG
>NZ_DAOKZA010000077.1:0-9211 GCF_035325925.1 Azohydromonas sp.
TGCAGGACGCGATGGTGCAGTGGTGGTACGGCCACAACGCGGTGGGCTTCTTCCTGACCGCGGGCTTCCTGGGGATGATGTACTACTACATCCCGAAGCAGGCCGAACGGCCGGTGTACAGCTACCGGCTGTCGATCGTGCACTTCTGGGCGCTGATCTTCACGTACATGTGGGCGGGTCCGCACCACCTGCACTACACCGCGCTGCCCGACTGGGCGCAGTCGATCGGGATGGTGTTCTCGCTGGTGCTGCTGGCGCCCAGCTGGGGCGGCATGATCAACGGCATCATGACGCTGTCGGGGGCCTGGTACAAGCTGCGCGACGACCCGATCCTGAAGTTCCTGATCGTCTCGCTGTCGTTCTACGGCATGTCGACCTTCGAAGGGCCGATGATGTCGATCAAGACGGTCAACGCGCTGTCGCACTACACGGACTGGACCGTGGGCCACGTGCACAGCGGCGCGCTGGGCTGGGTGGGCCTGATCTCGATGGGCTCGCTGTACTACCTGATCCCGCGCATGTACGGCAAGAAGCAGATGTTCAGCACGCGCGCGATCGAACTGCACTTCTGGATCGCGACGATCGGCATCGTGCTGTACATCGCGGCGATGTGGATCGCCGGGGTGATGCAGGGCCTGATGTGGCGCGCGGTCAACCCCGACGGCACGCTGGTCTACAGCTTCGTCGAGAGCGTGAAGGCGACGTATCCGTTCTACGTGATCCGCCTCGGTGGCGGCCTGCTGTACCTGAGCGGGATGCTGATCATGAGCTGGAACGTGATCATGACGATCAAGAGCAGCAAGCCCGTGCAGGCGCCGGTGCCGCTGCCGGCGCACGCCTGATCCGGGCCGACAGGAGAGACATCCCATGGCACAACACGCGACACCCAGCGGTCACGAGAAGATCGAGACCAGCAACTTCCTGATGATCGTGCTGATCCTGATCACCGTCTCGATCGGCGGCATCGTCGAGATCGTCCCGCTGTTCTTCCAGAAGTCGACGACGCAGCCGGTCGAGGGCTTGAAGCCCTACACCGCGCTGCAGCTCGCCGGGCGCGACATCTACATCCGCGAGGGCTGCTACAACTGCCACTCGCAGATGGTGCGGCCGTTCCGCGCCGAGACGCTGCGCTACGGGCACTACTCGCTGGCCGGCGAGTTCGTCTACGACCATCCGTTCCAGTGGGGCAGCAAGCGCACCGGCCCCGACCTGCACCGCGTCGGCGGCCGCTACAGCGACGAGTGGCACCGCGTGCACCTGAACAACCCGCGCGACCTGGTGCCCGAGTCGAACATGCCGGCGTACCCCTGGCTCGAACGCAACGCCGTCGATGCCGCGTCGATGGCCTCGCGCATGACGGCACTGCGGCGCCTGGGCGTGCCCTACGGCGACGACGAGGTCGCCAAGGCCGCCGACGAGCTCAAGGGCAAGACCGAGATGGATGCGGTGATCGCCTACCTGCAGGTGCTCGGCACCGCGGTCAAGTAGCGAGCGCCGGAGCATGACCATGGACGTCAACGACTGGCGCAGCCTCGTGACCACGCTCGGCCTCGTGCTGTTCCTCGCGCTCGTCGCGTGGACCTGGAGCGCGAAGCGCCGCCGTGCGCACGACGACGCCGCGCGACTGCCGTTTCTGGACAGCGGGCTGGCCGACGGCGCGCCCGCCCCGGGTGGGAAGGCCCGGGCCGAAGAATCAACGAATGCTGGAGGACGCCGTGAGTGATTTCGTCAACAGCGGCTGGTCGATCTTCGTCGCGGTGGTGACGGTGGTCAGCCTGCTCGCTTGCCTGGGCTTGCTGATCATCGCGGCCAGGCGGCGCGTGATGGCCAACGACAACACCACCGGTCACGTCTGGGACGAGGACCTGCGCGAGATGAACAACCCGCTGCCGCGCTGGTGGATGGGGCTGTTCGTGATCACCGTGGTCTTCAGCGGCGTGTACCTCGCCGTCTACCCGGGGCTGGGCAGCTTCCAGGGCTCGGCGAGCTGGACCTCGGTCGACCAGTACCAGAAGGAGCGCGAGCGCCTCGAGGCGTCGATGGCGCCGGTGTACGCGAAGTACGCCGCGCTCGACGCCGCCGCGCTGGCCAAGGACACCCAGGCGATGGAGATCGGTCAGCGGCTGTTCCTGAACAACTGCGCGCAGTGCCATGGCTCCGACGGCCGCGGCAGCCTCGGTTTCCCGAACCTGACCGACGGCGAGTGGATGTACGGCGGCGCCCACGAGCAGATCAAGGAGTCGATCGCCAACGGCCGCAACGGCGTGATGCCGCCGATGGCCGAGGCGGTGGGTTCGGGCGAGGACGTGCGCAACGTTGCGCACTACGTGCTCAGCCTGTCGGGCACCGCGCACAACTCGGTGTACGCGCAGCTGGGCCGGGCGAAGTTCGCGGCCTGCGCGGCCTGCCACGGCGCCGACGGCAAGGGCAACACCGCGATGGGTGCACCCGACCTGACGAACAACGTGTGGCTGCACGGCTGGGGCGAGGCGGCGATCGTGCGCGCGATCACCAACGGCATCAACAACATGATGCCGGCGCAGGGCCGGCTGCTGACCGCCGAGCAGATCCACGTGCTCGGCGCCTACGTCTGGAGCCTGTCGCAGCCGACGCAGGTGGCCCGGCAGTGACGGTGGCCGCGCCGGCGAGTCCGCGATGAGCAGTTCCGGGCCCGTGCCGGCCGCGGCGCCGAACGCCGCACCTTCGCCCGGCGGCGACAGCGCCGCCGAGCTGGTGTCGCTGTACCAGAAGCAGCGCAAGATCTACGCGCGGGCGGTCAGCGGCTGGTTCGCCGGCTGGCGCTGGGCGCTGGTGTGGCTGACGCAGCTGGTGTTCTACGGGCTGCCCTGGCTCGACTGGAACGCGCGCCAGGCGGTGCTGTTCGACCTCGCGTCGCGGCGCTTCTACATCTTCGGGCTGGTGCTGTACCCGCAGGACTTCATCTACCTGACGGCGCTGCTGATCATCTCGGCGTACGGCCTGTTCCTGTTCACCGCGGTGGCCGGGCGCCTGTGGTGCGGCTTCGCGTGCCCGCAGACCGTCTACACCGAGATCTTCATGTGGGTCGAGCGGCGTTTCGAGGGCGACCGCATGCAGCGCATGAAGCGCGACGCCGGCCCCTGGAGCCTCGACCGCACCTGGCGCGCGGTGGCCAAGCAGGTGGCGTGGGTGGCGATCGGGCTGTGGACCGGCATCACCTTCGTCGGCTACTTCACGCCGATCCGCGAACTGGTGCCGGCCGTCGCCGGTTTCGGGCTCGGGCCGTGGGAGACCTTCTGGGTGCTGTTCTACGGCTTCGCGACCTACGGCAACGCCGGCTACATGCGCGAGCAGGTGTGCAAGTACATGTGTCCGTACGCGCGCTTCCAGAGCGCGATGTTCGACAAGGACACGATGATCATCAGCTACGACGCCGAGCGTGGCGAGCCGCGCGGCACGCGCGGGCGCAAGACCGACCTGAAGGCGGCCAACCTGGGGCACTGCATCGACTGCGGGCTGTGCGTGCAGGTGTGTCCGACCGGCATCGACATCCGCAAGGGCCTGCAGTACGAGTGCATCGGCTGCGCCGCCTGCGTCGACGTGTGCGACGGCGTGATGGACAAGATGCAGTACCCGCGCGGGCTGATCCGCTACGCGACGCAGAACGGCATGACCCACCACTGGAGCCGTGCGCAGATGCTGGCGCGCGTGCTGCGCCCGCGCGTGCTGGTCTACACCGCGGTGCTGGTGCTGGTCGCCGGCGCGTTGCTGACGAGCGTCGCGCTGCGCAGTCCGTTTCGGGTCGACGTCGTGCGCGACCGCGCCTCGCTGGCGCGGCTGGTCGACGCCGGCCACATCGAGAACGTCTACCGGCTTCAGGTGATGAACGCCACCGAGCGCGAGCAGCGCTACACCGTCGGCGTGCGCGGCATGGACGGTGCGCAGGTCGACGCCGGCGGCGAGGTGCGGGTGGGGCCGGCGCAGGCGCGCTGGGTGCCCACCGCGGTGCGCATCCCGCCGCAGGCCGCGCAGGCGCTGGGCAGCGGCGCGCACCCGGTCGAGTTCGTCATCGAACGCGTCGCCGACGGCGACCAGGCGGCGGCACGGGTGGTGGAGAAGTCCACCTTCGTTGTGCCGCGCTGATGGCCACCATCCACGAGGAGAACCGCATGCGCCACAAGGATGCCGCCCCGAAGCCGACGCCCTGGTGGCGGGTGGGCATGGTCTGGCTGGTGATCGGCGGCCCGCTGACCGTCGTCGTCGCCGGCATCGTCACCGCGGTGATCGCGGTGCGCGGCGCCGACCCGGTGCTCGACACGTCGGCGCGGCGTGCATCGATGGCGCCGACCGCGACGTCGCCGGCGGTGCAGGCGCGCAACCACGCGGCCACGCCGCCGTCGCGATGAGCGCCGCCACCCGGCCGCCCGAAGGCGGCGCCCGTGCTGCATCGGGGACGACGTGGCCGCGCAGCGACAGGAGGGCCGTCGCGTGAGCACCGCGAGCATCGGCCGGCGCCTGCAGACCGTGCTGTGGCCGGCGTTCCTGATGGCCGGCGTGCTCGAGATGCTGGTGTTCGCCGTCGTCGACCCCGGCAGCCTGCACGGCTTCGGCGGCGCTTCGCTCGACTGGCCGCCGCTGGCGGTCTACAGCGTGGCGTTCCTGGTGTTCTGGGCGGTCATCGCCGCAGCCGGCTTCATCAGCCAACTGCTCGCCTGCTCGGCGCGCGACATCAACGAGGGGCGGATGTCGCCCGACGGCCCCTGATCGCGCCCGGCGGGCACGCGCTCAGCAGGTGGCGCCGTTGACCAGCTGCTGTAGCCCGGCCTGGTCGATGATCGTGATCTGCCGCTGCTTGACCTCGAGCAGGCCGTCGTCCTGGAACTTCGAGAAGGTGCGGCTCACGGTCTCGAGCTTCAGCCCCAGGTAGCTGCCGATCTCCTCGCGCGTCATGCGCAGGATCAGCGACGTGCCCGAGAAGCCTCGGGCCTGCAGCCGCTGCGTCAGGTTCAGCAGGAACGCGGCCAGGCGTTCCTCGGCGCGCATGCTGCCCAGCAGCAGCATCACGCCGTGGTCGCGCACGATCTCGCGGCTCATGATGCGGTGGAACTGGTGCTGCAGGTTGTTGAACTCGCGCGACAGCCGCTCCAGCTCCTCGAACGGGATCACGCACACCTGCGAGTCCTCGAGCGCGACCGCGTCGACCGTGTGGCGGTCGGTGCCGATGCCGTCGAGCCCGAGCAGCTCGCCGGCCATCTGGAACCCGGTGACCTGGTCGCGTCCGTCCTCGGCGGTGACGCAGGTCTTGAAGAAACCGGTGCGCACCGCGTACAGCGACTGGAACGCGTCGCCGCTGCGGAACAGCTGGTCGCCGCGGGCGACGCTGCGCCGCGTGGCCACCAGCGTGTCGAGGTGCTCGAGGTCGTGACTGTTCAGTCCGACCGGCAGGCACAGCTCGCGCAGGCTGCAACTGGAGCAGGCGACCTTGAACGAATCGGGGCGGATCGGGGGCTGGGTGGTCATGGGGCGAGGCGGCGGTGCGTGAAGCCGAGGCGAACGGGTCGGTGTCGACAGGGGACCGGTGGGCTCGATGGACCGCATGATATGCCTCAAACCAGCCGGGATTCTTGGTTGTCGGCGCGCACCCCCACTTGATGCATGTCAACCCCTCGGTCCACCGCTTTGGCACAGTCGGCGGCATGCAAGATCTGGTCGAACAGGACGCGCCGGTCGAGCCGGTGCTGTCCGAGGCGCTGCTGGCCCGGCTCGACAAGCCGGGGCCGCGCTACACCTCGTACCCCACCGCCGACCGCTTCGTCGAGGCCTTCGGGCCGGCCGAGTATGCGCAGGCGCTGGCGCAGCGCGCGCAGGGCGCCACCGTCGGCGGTACGCCGCCGCTGTCGGTGTACGTGCACATCCCGTTCTGCGAGTCGGTGTGTTACTACTGCGCCTGCAACAAGGTCATCACGCGTCACCACGAGCGCGCCGAGCAGTACCTGGACGCGCTCGACGTCGAGATCGGGCTGCACGTGCAGGCGCTGGGCACGGGCCAGTCGGTGTCGCAGCTGCACTTCGGCGGCGGCTCGCCGACCTTCCTCAGCGACGCCGAGATCGACCAGCTGATGGGCTCGCTGCGGCGCGCCTTCCGCATCGCGCCGGGCGCCGAGGTGTCGATCGAGGTCGATCCGCGCACCGTCACCGCCGAGCGCCTGGCGCAGCTCGCGCGCGCCGGCTTCAACCGCATCAGCTTCGGCGTGCAGGACTTCGACCCCGACGTGCAGAAGGCGGTGCACCGCGTGCAGTCGTTCGAGATGGTGCGCGACCTGATGGCAAGCGCGCGTGCGCTGGGCTTCGAGTCGACCAACGTCGACCTGATCTACGGTCTGCCGCGGCAGACGCCGGCCTCGCTGGCGCGCACCATCGCCCAGGTCGGCGAGCTGCGCCCGGACCGCATCGCGCTGTACGCGTACGCGCACCTGCCGCAGCGGTTCAAGCCGCAGCGCCGCATCGACCCGGCGCAGCTGCCGCCGCCGGCCGACCGCGTGACGATGCTCGGCAACGCGATCCGCGGCTTCCTCGGCATGGGCTACGCGTACATCGGCATGGACCACTTCGCGCTGCCCGGCGACTCGCTGGCGGTGGCCAAGCGCCAGGGTCGGCTGCACCGCAACTTCCAGGGCTACAGCACGCAGCCGGACTGCGACCTGATCGGCCTGGGCGTGTCGGCGATCGGGCGCATCGGCGCGACCTACAGCCAGAACGTGAAGACGCTGCCGCAGTACTACGACGCGATGCGCCAGCAGCTGTTTCCCACCGAACGCGGGCTGGCGCTCAGCCGCGACGACCTGGTGCGCCGCGCGGTGATCATGGCGCTGATGTGCCAGGGCAGGGTCGACTTCGAGTCGATCGAGCTGGCGCACCTGCTGCGCTTTCGCGACTACTTCGCCAGCGAGCTCGAGCAGCTGCGCTCGCTGGCCGAGATGGGGCTCGTCGAGATCGACGCCGAGGGCGTGTCGGTGACGCCGCTGGGCTGGTACTTCGTGCGCGCCGTGGCGATGACCTTCGACCGATACCTGCAGGCCGACCGCACGCGCGAGCGCTTCTCCCGCATCATCTGACCCGCCGCGGCACTGGCTGGTGGACACCGCCCTTGCGCTGAGCGCGCTGCTGATGGGCCTGGCCGGCTCGCCGCACTGCGTGGCGATGTGCGGCGCCGCCTGCGCCGGCATCGCCGGGCGCTGCGGCGGTGCACGCCCGCAGCGCGCGCTGCTGGCGCTGCACCTGGGCCGGCTGCTCAGCTACGCCGCCGGCGGCGCCGTGGTGGCCGTCGGCGTCGGCGCGCTGGCCGACATCGCCGCCTGGTCGCCGGCACTGCGCCCGCTGTGGACGCTGGTGCACGCCGCGGCGCTGGCGCTGGGGGTGTGGCTGCTGTGGCACGGCCGGCAGCCGGCTTTCCTCGACAACCTCGGGCGAGGCACGTCGCGCGAGCTGGCGGCCGCCGGTGCGCCGGCGGCCGCCGGCGGTGCACCGCAACCGGTGCACGGCCCGACGCCGCGGCGCGCGCGCTGGCCCGGCCCGCTGAAGGCCGGCGCCGCCGGCGCGCTGTGGCTGGCCTGGCCCTGTGGGCTGCTGCACTCGGCGCTGGTGATGGCCGCGCTGGGCCACGGCGCGGTCGGCGGCGCGTCGATCATGGCCGCGTTCGCCGTCGGCACGTCGGTCGGGCTGTGGGTCGGGCCGGCGCTGTGGTGGCGCATCGGCGCGCCCGGTGCCGGCTGGCTGGCCGGCGGCGGCGCGGTGCGGCTGGCCGGGCTCGGGCTCGCGGCGGCGTCGGCGTGGGCGCTCGGGCACGACCTGGGCGCCAAGGTGCTCGCGTACTGCCTGTCGTGAGCGCGCCCGCGCCCGGCGCGCGTCAGGCCGCCGACAGCCCGCGGCATAGAATCGTCGGCCAGCTGTAGCGCACCCCCCACCACGGAGCCCGGATCCATGTACCAGCACATCAAGGTGCCCGCGAGCGGGCAGAAGATCACCGTCAACGCGGACTTCTCGCTCAACGTGCCCGACCAGCCGATCATCCCGTACATCGAGGGCGACGGCACCGGGTTCGACATCACGCCGGTGATGCTCAAGGTCGTCGACGCCGCGGTCGCGAAGAGCTACGGCGGCAAGCGCAAGATCCACTGGATGGAGGTCTACGCCGGCGAGAAGTCGACCAAGGTCTACGGCCCCGACGTGTGGCTGCCCGAGGAGACGCTGCACGCGGTGCGCGACTACGTGGTCAGCATCAAGGGCCCGCTGACGACGCCGGTGGGCGGCGGCATCCGTTCGCTGAACGTCGCGCTGCGCCAGGAACTGGACCTGTACGTGTGCCTGCGCCCGATCCAGTACTTCAAGGGCGTGCCCAGCCCGCTGAAGGAGCCCGAGAAGACCAACATGGTGATCTTCCGCGAGAACTCGGAGGACATCTACGCCGGCATCGAGTGGGAGGCCAAGAGCGACAAGGCCAGGAAGGTCATCAAGTTCCTGATGCAGGAGATGGGGGTCACGAAGATCCGCTTCCCCGAGACCAGCGGCATCGGCGTCAAGCCGGTGTCGATCGAGGGCACCGAGCGCCTGGTGCGCAAGGCGATCCAGTACGCGATCGACAACGACAAGCCCAGCGTGACCCTGGTGCACAAGGGCAACATCATGAAGTTCACGGAAGGCGGCTTCCGCGACTGGGGCTACGCGCTGGCGCAGAAGGAATTCGGGGCGCAGCCGATCGACGGCGGGCCGTGGTGCAAGTTCAAGAACCCGAAGACCGGCCGCGACATCGTCGTCAAGGACTCGATCGCCGACGCGTTCCTGCAGCAGATCCTGCTGCGCCCGGCCGAGTACAGCGTGATCGCGACGCTGAACCTCAACGGCGACTACGTCAGCGACGCGCTGGCGGCGCAGGTCGGCGGCATCGGCATCGCGCCGGGCGCCAACCTCAGCGACAGCGTCGCGATGTTCGAGGCCACGCACGGCACCGCGCCGAAGTACGCGGGCAAGGACTACGTCAACCCGGGTTCGGAGATTCTGTCGGCCGAGATGATGCTGCGCCACATGGGCTGGACCGAGGCCGCCGACCTGATCATCTCCAGCATGGAGAAGGCCATCCTCAGCAAGAAGGTCACCTACGACTTCGCGCGCCTGATGGAAGGCGCGACGCAGGTCTCGTGCTCGGGCTTCGGGCAGGTGATGATCGACCACATGT
>NZ_DAOKZA010000078.1:0-9184 GCF_035325925.1 Azohydromonas sp.
AGCAGGAAGCACGACAGCCCGCCCGGGGCCTGCGCCAGCACCAGGAAGGCGTCGCACATCGGCGCGCTGACGAAGTACTTGTGGCCGACCAGCTCGTAGGCCTGGGCCGGCCCCTCGGCGCCGACCGGCAGCGCGCGCGTGCTGTTGGCGCGCACGTCCGAGCCGCCCTGCTTCTCGGTCATCGCCATGCCGATCGTCAGGCCAGCCTTCTGCGCGTCGGGCACGTTGCGCGGGTCGTAGACGCGCGCGGTGATCTTCGGCTCCCAGGCCGCCGCCAGCGCGGGCGTGCTGCGCAGCGCCGGGACGGCCGCGAAGGTCATCGTCACCGGGCAGCCGTGCCCGGCCTCGACCTGGGTGTGCAGGTATTCGTGCGCCGCGCGCGCGACATGCGCGCCGGGCCTGGGGTCGGTCCACGGCGACGCGTGGATGCCGTGCTCGATCGCGGTGGCCATCAGCCGGTGGTAGGCCGGGTGAAAGCGGACGAGGTCGATGCGGCGGCCGAAGCGGTCGTGGGTGTCGAGCTCGGGCGGGTGCTGGTTGGCCAGCACGCCGAGCTCGAGGTACTCGGCGCTGCCGGTGAGCCGGCCGAAGTCGAGCAGCGACTCGTGCGCCCAGCCGGCACCCTCGCGCTGCACGGCGGCCTGCAGCGCGGCATCCTGCGCGTAGGCGTTGAAGTCGACCAGCTCGCGGCCGACGTTGACCACCTCGTGCGTCTCGGCGGCGCAGGGGTCGAGGAGGGCGGGCTTGGCCAGGCGGTCGGGGGCGTTCATGGGGCGGTCTCCTCGCGAAAGCGGTTCCAGATGGACTGGCCGGCGGCGTCGAAGCGCGCGACGGCATCGATGAAGCCCTGGCGCGCGTCGGCGTCCACCAGTGGCGCCGGCAGCAGGGGGTCGAACACGAGCTGGCGGATCGCGTCGTGACCGAGCATGAACGACTCGCGTGCGGCGTCGGCCAACGGCAGCCGGTCGGCGCGCGCCAGCCAGCGCTCCAGCCGCTGGCGCGTCGCGCGGTAGCCCCGGTTCAGCGCCGAGCCGTCCCACAGCGCACGCGCGCGCCGCTCGCGGGCCGGGTCGAGGTCGCGCGCGACGAACACGGCGGCATCACCGTCCGGCTCGAGCCGCGTCAGGCGGTCCCGCACCGCGGCCGCGCCACCGGCGAGGTTGTCCGGCCGCAGGTGCAGTCCGGGCTCGAGCTCGCGCAGGCCGAGCAGCCCGAGCGCGCGTTCGCGCGTGCGGCGCGCCGCGCGGCGAGTGGCGGCCGGCGCGGCGGCACCGGCCGACGCGCCCGGCGGGGTGTGGACCGCGATCCAGCCGCCTGACCAGTCGCGCAGGCGCGCCGCCGCGCCGCGCCACTGCGCGACGTCGCCCGCCAGGCCCGCCGCCTGCGGCCCCAGCCGGTAGCTGCCGCGCCCGGCCGGCTCGACCAGGCCGGAGGCCGCCAGCCGCGCCAGCGCGACGCGCACGCTGTTCTCGCGCAGTCCGAACAGCGCACAGGCCGCGACGGCGGTGCGCGCGCTCAACGCCTGGCCCCCGGCGCCGAGCAGCAGGTTGAGGATCAGGTGGCGCGGGTTCGGTGTCATGCCGCGCAGAAATTACATCTGTGCGAAGAGAGAGTCAAGACATGTAATGAACCCGCGCCACCTCGCCCGACCCAGGCGGATCCCCGCCGGCGCGTCGCGGCCGCACCCGGGCGCTCAGCGCAGTTCGCCCGCGAAGCGTCGCCGCACGCTCGCCAGGTACCACGCCGGCGCGACGCGCCACAGCAGCGCGCCGAAGCGCGCCAGCGGGTCCGGCGCCAGCCAGCGCGCGCCGCGCGCCAGCGCGCGGTCGATCGCCCGCACCGTGTCCTGCGCGCTGCGCACGCGGCCGAGCGTCGAGCGTGCGTGCGGCGCCGGTGCGCCGTCGGCGCCGAGCGCATGCCGCTCGATCGGGGTGTCGAGGAACGACGGGTACACCATCAGCAGCCGCACGCCGTCGGCCTGCAGTTCGAGCCGCAGCACCTCGAACCATTGGGTCAGCGCCGCCTTGGCCGCGCCGTAGGCGGCGCGCCCCGGCACCGGCATCCAGCCGGCCATCGAGCCGATCGTCACGATCGTGCCTCGCGACGCCCGCAGCAGCGGCAGCGCGGCCAGCGTGAGCTCCATCGGGGCCTGCCAGTCGACCGCCATCACGCGGCGCATGACCGCCGGGTCGGTGCGGTGCGCCGGCGATCGGTGCGTGATGCCGGCGTTGTTGACCAGCAGGTCGACGCGGCCGAATCGCGCCTGTGCCGTCGAGACGACGCGTGAGATCACGTCGGCCCGGGTCAGGTCGCCGGCGACGAGCGCGATGCGCTCGCGCGCGACGCCGGCGGCGGCGAGCGCGGCCGCACGCGCGGCGAGGCCATCGCCGTCGATGTCGGCCAGCAGCAGTGCGTCGCCGCCGGCGGCCCAGTGGCGCGCCATCGCCCAGCCCAGGCCGGAGGCGCCGCCGGTGATCAGCGTGACGCGCACCGCGACGCCACCCAGCGGTCGAAAGCCTGCGCCGTGGTGTGGCGCGGCACGTAGCCGAACACGGTCTTCAGCCGCGTGTTGTCCAGCACCGGCCGCCAGCGCAGGAAGCCGACCTGCTCCGGCCCGTAGCGCGTCAGCCCGAGCGGCTTGGCCAGCGCGAGCGCCGCCTGCAGCAGCCACGCCGGCACGACGCGGCAGCGCTTGCCCAGCCGCGCGGCGATCTCGGCCATCGTCAGCACGCCGTCGCCGGCGAGGTTGTACACGCCCGGCGGCCCGCCCGCGATGGCGTGCAGGATGGCGCCGACGACGTCCTCGTCCCAGACGAAGACGAAGGGGCTGTCGCTGCCGCGGATCGCCAGCGGCCGCGCGCGCTCGAACAGCGCGGTGATCTGGTTGTCGACGTGCGCGCCGAGGATGGTGCCGATGCGCAGCACCACCTGTTCGAGCTCGGGGTGCGCGGCGCGTGCCCGGGCGAGCATCTCCTCGACCAGCCGCTTGTGGCGCGCGTAGGCGAAGGCGTCGTTGCCGCGCAGCGGCATGTCCTCGGTCAGCCGGGGCGGGTTGTCGGCGTGGTAGCCGTAGGCCGCGCCGCTGGAGCTCACCACCAGCCGCCTGACGCCCGCGGCGAGGCAGGCGTCGAGCACGTGGCGGGTGCCCTCGACGTCAACCGCGTAGGCCTTCGCGCGGTCGTCGCCGGGGCCGGGCGTGACGATCGAGGCCAGGTGGACGACGGTGTCGACGGCGTGCGCGCGCAGCAGCGCCTGCAGCCCGGGCGCGCGCACGTCGTGCTCGGCGTAGACGATGCCGGGGTGGCGCTCGGCGTCGGCGACGCGGCGCAGGTCGGTGGCGACCACCGTGCGCGTCTCGATGCGCCGCGCCGCCAGCGCCGTCACGAGGCCGCGGCCGAGCATGCCGGCCGCGCCGGTGACGAGGACCGACGGGGCGCTCACGCCGCGGGCCCGGGGTCGCGGCGCGACCACCAGGTCGCCACCGTCAACCCGGAGATCAGGTGCCAGACGCCCCACCACGCGGTGACGATGGCCATCCCGCCCAGGCCGCCGAAAAAGTTGAAGATCAGGATCAGCCCGAGCGCCGAATTCTGGATGCCGACCTCGATCGCCACCGCGCGCCGGTCGCGCTCGGGCAGGCCGGCCGCGCGCGCCGCGGCCCAGCCGCTGGCCAGCGCGGTCGCGTTGTGCAGGAACACGGCGAAGACGACGACGCCGACCCAGTCGAGGAAGTGACGCCAGTTGGCCGCCAGCGCGCCGACGACGAACAGGCCGAAGATCAGCAGCGACGCCGCGCGCACCGGCCGGTGCACGCGCGCGACCAGGCGCGGGAAGCGGTGCCCGATCGACATGCCGGCGACCATCGGCACGCCCAGCAGCAGCGCCACCGCGAGCAGCATGTCCAGCGGGTCGAGCGACACCGAGCGCAGGATGGACGCCGTGGGCGCGTACAGCCCGGCCCACAGCGCCAGGTTCAGCGGCGTCATCACGATCGCCACCGCAGTCGACACCGCGGTCATCGACACCGACAGCGCGGTGTTGCCGCGCGCGTAGTGGGTCAGGAAGTTCGAGACGTTGCCGCCCGGACAGGCGGCCACCAGCATCATGCCCAGCGCGACGCTGGGCGCGGGCCGGATCGCCAGCACCAGCCCGAAGGTGAGGGCCGGCAGCAGCACGAACTGTGCCGCCAGCCCGATCAGCACCGGCTTGGGCGTGACGAGCACGGCCCGGAAGTCGCGCGGCTTGAGCTCGAGCGCGACGCCGAACATCACCAGCCCGATGATGGCGTTGAGCGCCCACAGCGACTGCGGGTTGAAGTTCAGCCGTACCGCGTCGATCTCGCCCATCGTGCTGGCCTGCGTCGCTCGTCGTCGTCCGGCCGCTTCAGCCCTTGGGCTCCTCGTGCATCTTCTTGAAGTGCAGCAGCCCGGGCGCCCACATGTGCTTGACCGGGTCGACGTCGACGTGGATCACCGCCGGGCCGCCGCTGTCGAGCGCGCGCGCGATCGCCGCGCGCAGCGCTTGCGGGTCGGACACGCGCTCGCCGTGCGCGCCCATCGAGCGCGCCAGTTCGTCGAAGCGGATCTCGTGCAGGTCGGCCTTGATCGTCTCGTCGTCGTCGAGCTTCTTGAACAGCATGGTCTTGAACGGCCGCAGCATGAACTGCTGGTTCATCTTCACCATGCCCCACTGCTTGTCGGCCAGCACGATCCAGACCACGCGCGCCCGGGTGCGCACCGCGGTCTCGACCTCCTGCGGGTGGAAGCCGAACGCGCCGTCGCCGATGATGCAGCACACCGGCTCGCCCGGACGCGCGTGCGCCGCGCCGATCGCCTGCGCCATGCCGGCGCCGAGCATGCCGAACTTGAAGGTCGACAGCACCCGGTTCGGCACGACGGCCTGGTGATGGAACATCGCCCACACCGCCGCGTTGCCACCGTCGGCCACCAGCACCGTGCCGGGCGGGAACAGCTCGTCGCAGGCGGTGCCGATGTGCGCCGGGTGGACCGGCGCGGCCAGGTTCTGCAGCGCCTGGTCCCAGCGCGCGCGGTCATCGGCGCGCGCCTTGGCGTAGGTGGCGGCGCGCTGGCGGCGTTGGTCCAGATGGGCCGGCGTGCGGCCGGCCAGCGCCTGCGCCAGCGCCTCGAGGAACACCCGCGCGTCGGCCTGGATCGCCAGGTCGGCCGGCTTGTTCAGCCCGAGCATCTCGGCGTCGACGTCGACCTGCACCGTGTACTGCTCGCTCGCGTGCCGCCAGTAAGGCGGCTTGCCCCACCAGTCGGTTTCGCCGATGCGCGAGCCGACGACGAGCACCGTGTCGGCCTCGTTGCGCACGCGGTGGTTGAGTTCGACGTGCGGCATCGGGATCGCCAGCGCCGAGGTCTCGGGCAGCGCACCGCGCGCGGCCCAGCTCGTCGTCACCGGCGCGTGCAGCGCGTCGGCCACCGCCGCGAGGGCGTCGAAGGCCTGCGCGTGCACGACGCCGCTGCCGACGTGGATCATCGGCGCGGCCGCCGCCAGCAGCCGGTCGGCCGCCTGCGCGACCTGATCTGGTCGCGGTGTCAGCGGCTCGGTGCGGCGGTACTGGTTCGGCGCCCAGTGCGGCAGCGGCTCGAAGCTGCCGTTCATGACCGTCTCCGGCACGTCGAGGTGCACGACGCCGGGGCGGCCGTCCCAGCACGCGCGCAGCGCCTTGCGCGCCAGCTCGGGCACGCGGTCGTACGACGAGGCGGCGGCGCTCCATTTGGCGATGCGGCCGATCACGCCGGCCTGGTCGAAGCACTGGTATGCGCCGCCGCGATCGGGGTACATGATCTGTGGCCGGCGCGCGCTGGTGATCGCCAGCACCCGGTTGCCCTCGGCCTGCTCGACGACCAGCCCCGGCAGCAGGTTGGCCACGCCGGGTCCGTTGCTGGCCATGCACACGCCCAGCCGCCCGGTCAGCCGCGCGTAGGCGCCGGCCATGTGCGCGGCGCAGGTCTCGTGGCGCGGCGTGACGATGTCGATGCCAAGCCGGTTCAGCGCCTCGTAGAAGCCGAAGTAGGTGCCGTCGATGATGCCGAAGACCTTCTCGACACCCTCGGCGTGCAGCATGCGGGCGAGCCACTCGCCGCCGCGGATCTTGGCCATCGCCGCCGTCTCCTCGAAGTGATTGTCGCGGCGCCGAGCTTAGCCAGCGCGCGGCGCGCATGTCAGCGGCCAAACGCGCCACCGGGGTGACCGAACGGGACATCGGCACGCGCTTCGCTACGATGCGCGGGCGCACCGCCGGCGCCACCGCCAGCCCCCCAGAGCCTTCATGCACAGCGTCTCCCGCGTCTACGCGCAGGCCATCGTCCAGCTCGCCGAGCGGCGCGGACTGGCGCTGCCGGCGGCGCTGCTCGCCGCGGTGCGGGGTGCGGCGCGCGTGCCGCTGGCGATGCAGGACGCGCTGTGGGACGCCTATTGCCGCGCCGCCGACGACCCGCTCGCCGGGCTGCGCGTGGGGCTGGCGCTGCAGGCCGGCCACCTCGACAGCGCCGGGCTGCAGCTCGTGACCTGCGAGACGCTCGGCGAGGCGCTGCACGACCTCGTCGAAGTCGCGCCGGCGATCGGCGAGGGCGGCGGCTTCGCGCTGGTGCGCGACGGCGAGCGGGTGCAGCTGCGTTACCTGCCGCGGCTGGCGGTGCGCGAGCGCGAGCGCGTCGAGGCCGTGCTCGCCGGCGCGCTGAGCCTGGCGCGCTGGGCCACCGGCGGGCGCTTCGCCGTCGGCGGCCTGTGGTTTGCGCACGACCCGCTGGCGCCGGCGCCGGCGTACGCGGCGTTGCTCGACGTGCCGCTGCGGTTCGGCGCGGCGCACGACGCGCTGGTGTTCGACGCGTCGCAGCTGGCGCTGCCGCTGGTGCAGGCCAACGCGGCGCTGCGCGAGCACCTGCGCACGCTGACCGAGCGCACGCTGGCCGGGCTGGGACAGTCGAGCCTGGCGGCCGCCGTGCAGCGCTTGGTGCTCGCCAACCCGGCGTGGGGGCGCGAGCGCGTCGCCGCGGCACTGGGCATCAGCGGCCGGCACCTGGTGCGCCGGCTCGCCGACGACCGCGTGTCGTTTCGCGCGCTGCGCGACGCGGTGCTGCACGACATCGCCTGCCGGCGGCTGACCGGCGCGCGGCGCGTGGTCGACATCGCCGCCGAGCTGGGGTTCTCGGACGAGCGCGCCTTCGTGCGCGCGTTCCGCCGCTGGGGCGGCACCACGCCGGCGCGCTACCGTGGCACCACCGGCGCGGCGGCGGGCGAGGCGGGTGGGCTCACGCCGCCTGTCCCGCGAGCCGACGCTTGACCTGCGCCAGTTCGGCGAGCAGTTCGCGGTAGCGCGGCAGGCGCTGCGGGTCGCGCTGCGCGTCGTGCGCGGCGGCGTCGAGCGCGGACTTCAGCGCGCGTTCGAGCAGGTGATCGACGGCGCGGCGCAGGTCGGTGGGCTGCGCGTCGTGCGCGTCGGTGTCGCCCAGCCAGGCGGCGGTGTCGACGCCGGCGGCGGCGAGGTCGACGTCGTCGGCCAGCGCGCGGCGCAGCGCCGCCCACGGGCGCGGCCCGTGCTCGGCGAGGTCGCGCTCGAGCCACGCGACCAGCGCGCCGTGCGGGGCCGGCAACTGGTGCAGCAGCTCGTGCTCGTGCACCGACAGCGTGTCCCACCACTCGGCGTGGGCCAGCAGCATCTGCAGCGCACGGTCCTCGGGGCGGCGCGGCGGCTGGCGCGCCAGCACGCCACCGCGGCCCGCGGCGGCAGGCGTCGGCGCGCGGGGTGCGTCGCGCGCTGCGGCGCGCGGCGCCGTGGCGGCGTCGGTGCGCCACAGCGCGGCCAGCTCGTCGAGCGGCAGGCCGCCCAGGCGCGCCAGCTCGGCCAGCAGCTGGCGGCGCAACGCGCCGTCGGGCAGCTGCGACCACAGTGGCCGCGCCTGCGCGAGCATGCGCGCGCGGCCCTCGGCGCTGGCGAGGTCGCAGTCGGCCTGTGCCACCTCGACCAGCTGGCGCGACAGCGGCAGCGCGTCGGCCATCAGCCGCTCGAAGGCCTCGCGGCCGTGCGCGCGCACGTACGAGTCGGGGTCGTGCTCGGGTGGCAGGAACAGGAAGCGGAAGCTGCGCACGTCGGTCGCGTGCGGCAGTGCGGCCTCGAGCGCGCGCACGGCGGCGCGCCGCCCGGCGGCGTCGCCGTCGAACGAGAACACGACGCGGTCGACGAAGCGCAGCAGCTTGGCCACGTGCTCGGGCGTGCACGCGGTGCCCAGTGTCGCCACCGCGTTGGGCAGGCCCAGCTGCGCCAGCGCGACGACGTCCATGTAGCCCTCGGTGACCAGCGCGACGCCACGCTCGCGCAGCGCGGCGCGCGCCTCGTACAGCCCGTACAGTTCGCGGCCCTTGACGAACAACGGCGTCTCGGGCGAGTTCAGGTACTTCGGCTCGCCGCGGTCGAGCACGCGCGCGCCGAACGCGATCACGTCGCCCCTGACGCTGCGGATCGGGAACATGATGCGGTCGCGGAAGCGGTCGTAGCGCCTGGCGTCACCGTCGCCGTCGTCGCGCACGACGACCAGCCCGGCCTCGGCCAGCAGCGGGTCGTCGTAACGCGCGAAGGCGCTGGCCAGCCCGTGCCAGCTGTCGGCGGCGTAGCCCAGCGCGTAGCGCGCGGCGATCTCGCCGCTGAGCCCGCGCCCCTTCAGGTAGTCGATGGCGCGTGGCGTGGCCTTGAGCAGCCCGCGGTAGTGGTCGGCGGCGGTGCGGAGCACGCCGGCGAGCGTGGTCTCGCGTTCGCGCTGGCGCGCCGCGCGAGCGCGCTGCTCGGGCGTGACGTCGTCGTCGGGCACGCTCAGGCCCGCCTGCTGCGCCAGCTCGTGCACCGCCTCGACGAAGCTCAGGCCGAGGTGTTCGGTGAGGAAGCGGATCGCGTCGCCGCTGGCGCCGCAGCCGAAGCAGTGGAAGAACTGCTTGACCGGGCTGACGCTGAAGCTCGGCGTCTTCTCGGCGTGGAACGGGCACAACCCGACCAGGTTGGCGCCGGTCTTGCGCAACTGCACGTGGCGGCCGACGACGTCGACGATGTCGGTGCGCGCGAGCAGTTCCTGGACGAACCCCGGCGGGATCATCCGGGCAGTCTAGTGCGTCCGCCCTGAACAACCCCGTCGACCCGCATGAACACTCGCTGTCCGGGGTCGGT
>NZ_DAOKZA010000079.1:0-9107 GCF_035325925.1 Azohydromonas sp.
AGATGGTGCCGGCGTCGGACTGGATCACCGTCGACAAGTGAGCGCGGCGTGAGCGTGCAGCCGGCGTCGCCTGTCGGGGCCATCCTCGAGGTCAACAACATCGAGGTGGTCTACAACAAGGCCGTGCAGGTGCTGCGCGGCCTGAGCCTGGCCGTGCCGCGCGGCCAGGTCGTCGCGCTGCTGGGCAGCAACGGCGCCGGCAAGAGCACCACGCTGAAGGCCGTCTCGGGGCTGCTCGCGCTCGAGGACGGCGAGATGCCGCGCGGCCAGATCCGCTTCGCCGGCGCCGACACCGCCGCGCTGGCGCCGCACCGGCTGGTGCGCGCCGGCCTGTTCCACGTGATGGAGGGCCGGCGCGTGTTCGAGGACCTGACGGTGGAGGAAAACCTCGTCGCCGCGACCTACGCGCTGGCCGGCCGCCCCGCCGCGAAGGCCGACTTCGACCTGGTCTACGAGTACTTCCCGCGGCTGCACGAGCGCCGCCGCGGCCTGGCCGGCTACCTGTCGGGCGGCGAGCAGCAGATGCTGGCCATCGGCCGCGCGCTGATCGCGCGCCCGCAGCTGATGCTGCTCGACGAGCCGTCGCTGGGACTGTCGCCGGTGCTCGTCGAGAGCATCTTCACCATCATCGCGCGCATCAACGCCGAGCAGGGCGTGTCGATGCTGCTCGTCGAGCAGAACGCCGCGGTGGCGCTGGCCATCGCGCACTACGGCTACATCCTCGAGACCGGCAAGGTGGTGATCGACGGCAGCGCCGACAAGCTGGCCGCCGACGCCGACGTGCGCGAGTTCTACCTGGGCATGGGCGGCCATGACACGCACAAGAGCTACCGCGAGTTGAAGCACTACAAGCGCCGCAAGCGCTGGCTGTCGTGACGCTGCCCGAGAAGACCCTGCCGCAGATGCTGCGCGAGCAGGCGCGTGTGCGCCCCGACGCGGTCGCGCTGCGCCAGAAGGACTTCGGCATCTGGCAGCCGATCACCTGGGCGCAGTACCACCGGCGCGCGCTGCACGTGGGCCTGGGGCTGCGCGCGCTGGGCCTGGGCGAGGGCGCGCACCTGGGCGTGATCAGCGAGAACCGCATCGAGTGGGTGCTGGCGCAGATGGGCGCCGGGCTGGTCGGCGCGGTCACGGTGGGCGTGTACCCGACCAGCCCGACGCCCGAGGTGGCCTACGTGCTGGCGCACGCCGACGTCGAGGTCGTCGTCTGCGAGGACCAGGAGCAGACCGACAAGGTGCTCGAGGCGCTGCCGCAGCTGCCGCGGCTGCGCCGCATCGTGGTGTGCGAGAAGAAGGGGCTGCGCAACACGCCGCCGGAGCACCGCGAGCGCGTGGTCGCCTTCGATGCGGTCGAGGCGCTGGGCGCCGAGCGCGCCGCCGCCGAGGCGGCCTTCGTCGACGGCGTGCTGCAGCGCCAGACGCTGGCCGACCTGGCGCTGATGATCTACACCAGCGGCAGCACCGGCAAGCCCAAGGGCGCGATGATCAGCTACGCCAACATCCGCGGCGTGGTGCCCGGCATCGTCGACCGCCTGGGCCTGGACGCGCACACCACGCACCTGAGCTACCTGCCGCTGTGCCACGTCGCCGAGCAGATGCTGACCACCTTCGCGCCGCTGTACCTGGGCTCGATGGTCAACTTCGGCGAGAGCATCCGCACCGTGCAGGAGGACCTGCGCGAGGTGGCGCCGACGATGTTCCTCGGCGTGCCGCGCATCTGGGAGAAGCTGCACTCGGCGATCAGCATCAAGATGCAGGAGGCCGGCGCGCTGCAGCGCGCGCTGTACGCCTGGGCACTGCGCGCCTGCGAGCCGTTCGCCGAGAAGTCGGCGGCGCAGCGCACGCCCGGCGAGCGGCTGCGCTTCGCGGTGGCGTACCTGCTGGTGTTCCGCGCGCTGCAGAACTTCATCGGCCTGCGCCGCGCGCGCATCGCGCTGACCGGCGCGGCGCCGATCCCGCCGGCGGTGGTGCGCTACTTCCGCACCCTCGGCGTGCCGCTGGTCGAGGTCTACGGGCTGACCGAGAGCACCGGCATGGTCACCGGCCAGCACCCCGACCGCGTCGCCATCGGCACCGTCGGCGAGCCGACGCTGGGTGTCGAGGCGCGCGTGGCCGAGCACGGCGAGCTGTGCCTGCGCGGGCCGATGGTGTTCCAGGGCTACTACAAGAACCCGCAGGCCACCGCCGAGGCGATCCGCGACGGCTGGCTGCACACCGGCGACGTGGTGCAGGCCGACGGCGCCGGGCGGCTGCGCGTCGTCGACCGGCTCAAGGACATCATGATCACCGCCGGCGGCAAGAACCTGACGCCGTCGGAGATCGAGAACACGATGAAGGCCAGCCCGTTCATCAAGGAGTGCATCGTCGTCGCCGACGGGCGCAAGTACGCCGGCGCGCTGATCCAGATCGACCCCGAGACGGTGGGCAAGTGGGCCGAGTCGCGGCGGCTGGCGTACACGCACTTTCGCTCGCTGGTCGAGGCCGCGCCGGTGCGCGAGCTGATCGCCGCCGAGGTCGACAAGGGCAACGCGCAGCTGGCGCCGGTGTCGCAGATCAAGCGCTTCCACCTGCTCACGAAGGAGCTCGACCACGACGACGGCGAGGTCACGGCGACGCTGAAGGTGCGCCGCGCGAGCATCTACAAGCTGTACGCCGACGAGATCGAGGCGCTGTACCGCTGAGGCCCCCGTGCGCCGGACCGCCACGGGTCCGTGATCGCCCCATCGATTGCGGTCGGTGGGACGACGGGCGCTGGCGGCGTCGATGCCGAAGTCGAGTCGTTGTGCGCGAGGGCCGGCGGTTGCGCGAGCGGCGCGCCGCTCGGGGGTGGGTCGACCGCCGGGCCGAAACTTCAGCTTGGCTTCATCTGGCCTGCGTATGTTCGCCAGCTTCGCCTGAAGCGGCGCCGCCGCAACGCGTCACCCCGCCTGGCGCGCCCCGTCACAAGCGCTTGCATCGCTTGCAACCGGCGTGTACCTCTACCCCTATTGGTAATGCAGGATTGATCACGGGCGATCCGCCTGAACGAGGAGACCCAGCTTGAAAACAGCCCATCGCGCGCTCGCGCTCGCCGCCGCCCTGCTGGCGCCGGCAGTGCAGGCGCAGTCCACCTTGCTGCAGCACCCGGGCCGGTTGCTGGCCTCGGGGTGCTTCCAGTGCCACGGCACGAACGGCGTCAACGGCAGCTTCGATGCGCTGGCCGGCGATTCGCGCCAGGACATGCTCGACAAGCTCAACGACATGCGCCGCAAGCGGCTGCGCGACAACATCATGTATCCGCATGCCTCGGGCTACACGAGCGAGCAGCTGTGGCAGATCGCCGACTACTTCTCGAAGCTGCCCAAGCCCTGAATGACCACCGAACACGCAGGAATGCCCATGCTCAACCGACGCAGTTTCGTCTCCTCCCTGGGCGGCGCCTCGCTGGCCGCGCTGTGGCCGCTGTCGGCGAACGCGGCCCCCGTCGGTCGCGTGATCGTCGTCGGCGGCGGCATGGCCGGCGCCGCGGTCGCCAAATACCTGCGCCTGTGGGGCGGCAACGCCGTCGCCGTGACGCTGGTCGAGCAGGCCACGCGCTACACCTCCAACATCATGAGCAACCTCGTGGTGACGGGCCAGATGTCGATGTCGAGCCTGTACTTCGGCTACGGCACGCTGACGAAGAAATACGGCATCAAGCAGGTGACGGGCCGCGTCGTCGGCATCGAGCCGGGCGGCCTGGGCGGTACCTGGAAGCTCACAGTCTCGACCGGCGGCGTGCTGTCCACGCTGTACGGCGAACGCGTCGTGCTGGCTCCGGGCGTGCAGTTCGACGCCGTGCCCGAGACCGGCCAGCCGACGGTGCCGGCGACGATCCTGCACGCCTGGGAAGCCGGACCGCAGACCGAACAGCTGCGTCAGCAGCTCGCGGCGATGCAGCCCGGCCAGACCTTCGTGATGACGATCCCGCCCAAGCCCTACCGCTGCCCGCCCGGGCCGTACGAGCGCGCCTGCGTCGTGGCCGACTACCTGAAGCGCAACAAGCCCGGCGCCCGCGTCATGGTCTTCGACGCCAACGCCGGCATCACGGCCGAGGCCGAGAGCTTCGGCCATGCCTTCGACACCCTGTACGGGCCGTCGATCCTCGAATACCACCCGTCGATGCGCGTCGCCTCGGTCGATTCGGCCTCGCGCACGGTGACCCTGCTCGACGCCGGCAACGCCAGCCACGCGGTGAAGGCCGACGTGCTCAACGTGATCCCGCCGCACCGCGCCGGCGCCATCGTGCAGACCGCGGGACTGGCCAATGCCACCAGCGTGCCGTATGCCGCCGTCGACGTGCGCAGCTTCGAGTCGACGCAGCTGCCCGGCATCCACGTCGTCGGCGACTCGTCGCGCACGACGCTGCCCAAGGCCGGCCATGTCGGCAACCAGGGCGGCAAGATCTGCGCCGACGCGATCATCCGGGCCTTCAACTTCCAGCCACCCGACCCGATGCCGACCGCCAATTCGGCCTGCTATTCGCCGGTCAGCAGCACACTGGCGTCGTGGCTCACGGCGGTCTACCAGTACGACCCGGCCACCGGCTCGATGGTGATCCGCGACCAGGTCACCGGCAGTGCGGCGGCGACCGAGGCCAAGGCGGCCAGCAGCGACAACTTCGGCAAGATGGGCAAGTGGTTCAAGACGCTGATGAGCGACACCTTCGCCTGACGCGCCCATGCCCATCCCACCCATCGAGAACCAATTCAGGAGGAAGACCCCCATGCATGGACAACAACGCGCGCTCGCCGCGTGCTTCGCGGCCGCGCTGGCAACGGGCGCATCGTCGTGGGCCGCCACCACGGTGCAGATCGGCTCCAGCGGCAAGACCTTCGCCTCGGGCGCCGTGCGCTGCGCGACCGACCCGGCCACCGGCACGTCCAGGCCGATGGTCGAGGCCGGGCTCTTCAACCCCAAGCGCAATGTGAGCGCCACCGTGTCGCTCGACGGCGGCGCGGTGGCCACCTTGACGACCGCGAACCCGGCCGCCGAGGTCTGGCTCGAAGAGGGCGAGCACACCGTCGTCGTGGCGCTGAACCGGAAGACCGCCGACAGCTATGCCTACAGCGTCGACGCCGGCCAGTGCAGCCTGCCGGATACCTCGGGCAACGCCTTCAGTGCCGACGGCACGCTCGAATACGCCGCCAGTGGCAAGTCCTACGCCACCGTCACGCCGGGCTGTGCCTGGAATGCGGCCACCGGACGGGCGCAGCCCTACGTGCACCTGTTCGACAACGGCGGCTTCCTGCTCGACGTGTCGGTCAACGGCGTGCCGCTGACGCAACTGAGCGCGCTGCAGCCGCACACGCCGGTCTTCCTCGCGGCCGGCACGAATGTCATCTCGGCCGCCAACGCGAAACTCTCGACCGACCACTACATCCGCGACGGCGGCGACGGCAGCTGCCAGCTGCCGCAATAGGGCGCGGGCCCGGCCGGTGACGGCCCGCGGCGAAGGCGACGTCGGCACGGGCGACGGCTAGACTGCGCCGCCCGGCGTCGCCCTTTCCGGCGACCGGTCACCTGGAGTCCGAGGTGGGCAAGGTCGACACCGCGCTGCTGGCCGGCGCCCTGCTGGGCGGGCTGGCGCTGCACGCCTGGGCGCAGCAGGGCCGCATCGACGTGCGCAACGCGCTCACGCCGATGGGCACTTCGTCGTCGAACGGGGTCGCGTTCGCCTGGTTCTTCGATTCGAACGATCGCACCGTCTACGTCTGCCACGCCGGTCCAGGCGCCGCCGACAGCGTCGACTGCCGCGCGCGGTCCCAACTGCCTTGAGCACTGCCGGGCGCAGCCGCGCCGGCGTCAGCGCAGCAGCGGCCGACCCGCCAGGGCGACACGCTTGCGCAGCGCCGTCGTGCTCGCCGCCAAGCGCGCCAGCGCCTTCGTCGGTGAGAACACGTGGCTCGACCCGTTCGGCGGCGACGCCTGCGACGCCCATGCCGACGCCTCGCGCAATGTCGGCGCGGGCGAGCGTTGCGCCCACGCGTCACCGCCTGACTCGCCGCGCTGATTCCCGCGCCCGAACGCCTCACGCCCGGTACGCTGGCCTGCCGCGACCCCACCGCATGGGGCGACACCGAATTCCACGACGCGAGCTGCCGCGACGCCCTCCACGCCCACACGTGGAACTGTGGGGCCGTGGCCTGCAAGGGAGGCACACGATGAAAAGCTGGCTGCTGATCCTGCTGTTGCCATGGCTGCTCGCCGGCTGCGTGCTGGAACGCTACAGCTTGCCCGACGACTACCGCCCGGCGCACGAGACCGCGACCGCACCGCTCGCCGACGGCGCGATCTTCCAGGGCAGACTCGACGCGCAGAAAGGCGGCGCGCTCACGCTGCGCTTCGTCAAGACCGGCGCGAACCGATACCTCGTCGAGCACCTGGCCCTCATGCCGGACGGCGACGAGCCCGCTTTGCCACCGACGCACGTGCACTTCCTGCCGCTGGGCGGCACGCACTACGCACTCCACTGGCGAAGGCTAGGCGATACGACGCAGGGCTACGCGCTGGTGCGTCTCGACGCCGGGCACTTCCTGCTGCTTGAACCGCTGAGCCAGTCCTCGACCCTTGCGCTGGCGGAGGCACACGGCATCGCCGCCCAACCGCCCGGCGTCGCCGGCGGTTACACGCTCAACTCGCGCGACGAAGCGCGCGTGCTGGCCTTCTTCAAGGACCTCGCCACGCGCAAGACCGAGCCGACGCTGACGCTCGCCGCGACGGATCAAGCGCCGACCGCCCTGCGCGCCCGCACGCTCGCCAAACTCGCGGTGCACATTCCACGGCTCACGCGCGAGCAACTCGGCACGATCGGCGACGAGGAGGCCGTCGTCGCCTGGGCGCAAGGCCTCGCACGCGAGGGCAACGGTCACGGCCAGTATCTGCTCGCGCGCCTCCTCGCCAACGGCTGGGGCACGCCCGTCGACGGACCGGCGGCGCTGCGTGAAGCGGACGCGGCCATGAAGAGTGGCGTGCCTCAGGCCGGGCACGTCGCCGCGTACGTGCTCTATCACGGCCTGGGCATGCCCGCCGATCCGGGACGGGCGCTGCCCTACGCGCGCCGCGCGGCAGACGCCGGTTCGCCAGGCGCGATGATGGTGCTCGGCTTCGCCTACGGCAACGGGCGCGGCGTCGCGCTGGACCGGGCTGAAGCCAGACGCTGGATGAAGCGCGCCGCCGACCTCGACTACGGCCCCGCGCACGCGCAATGGGCCGACCTGCTGCTCGACGACCGGACCGCCGCCAGCGACGCGCAGGCCGTCGCGGCCCTGGAGGCCGGCATCAAGGCGGGCGATGCCAACGCCCACAGCCTGCGCGGCTTCATGCACGAGAACGGGCGCGGCGGCCCGCAGGACTACGCCGCGGCCACCGCGCATTTCCTCGAAGCGGCCAAGCGCCGCCACGCCTATGCGACGTATCTGGCAGGCGAGCGGCTGCGGCGTGGCCAGGGCATTCCCCAGGACATCATCCGGGGCCGCAAGCTCCTAGCCCGCGCGGCGAAGGCGGGCGTGGCGGAAGCCCAGGCGGCGCTGGCGCGCAGCGACGTCGTGCTGCCCGGCACGACCTGCGTCCGCGGGCTGTGCGGCAACAGCCTGGCCGACGCGACCCCGCACCCGCGCCAGGCGGAATCGCCCTACGTGTTCGCGGGCCTGCGCTTCGGCGCGTCGTACGGCGAGGCGATCCGCGTCTTCGGCGAGCCGGAGCGCATCGACGCCAGCACGGCTTCGACCGAGCTTTTCTGGGCGAACGGCAAGTTCGAGGTCAGCTATCGGGCGGCGACGGGCTTCATCAACGGCTTCACCGTCACGGGCCCGGAGGGCGCAGCGTTCGTGCGGGCCCGCGCGCCCGCAGAGCGCCTGCTGAGGCTGCTCGACCTGCCCAAAGACCAGGTGCCCAGCCTGATGGGCCCACCGACGAAGGTCTGGTACGACGACCGGCGCATGGACTGGGATCACGCGATCGACTCACGCCGGGATGCCAGCGTTTTCCTCGAGTGCACGCGCGGGGCGGAGCGGACCTGCGACTCGATGATGGTGCACTGGAGCGGGGCGGCGACCTCGGATCCGAACGACGGCGTCGATGCGCAGGGCCTGCGGGTGAGCCCGGTCTGCGCCAGGGACACCTCTTATCGAAGCAGTCTGGAAAGATCAGGCTTCGTGCGCGCCAGCGGCCATGCGCAGACCCCCTCGTGGGCGCTGGAACTGTACAGCCATCCCGCCAGCAGGCGCTGGGTGTTGATGGGCAAGTACCTTGAGCCGTCGATATGGGCGGAAACGCCAGCTCCTTGGGAGTTGTGCGAGCTGGCCAAGGGGGTGGGCGATCCGCGCGCGCAGCCTTGGTACGCGACCTATTTCAAGACATGAACATCGGGGAACCCGCATGAGCTTTTCACGCCATCTGGCCGGTGGCCTGCTTGCCTGTGGCCTGGCGTTTTCGTCGCTGCCCGACGCCCACGCCAAGTTCACCGTCTGCAACCGCAGCGGGAAAACCTACACCTACGCCATCGTGCAGAACTTCTGGCACATGAATTTCCAGACCCTGATGCCTTACTCGACCTGGCGCATCGACGGCTGGTTCGAGTTGAAGCCGGGGTGTACCGAGATCATCGAGCGCGAAGAGCAGAACAGTGGCTTCTTGTTGTTGCAATACCCGCAGGGCAATCGTTGGGTGACCGCGACGTATCCGGTGCGCGACATCGGGCGGGGGAACGAAACCACCGGCACGCGGCGGACATTCTGCGTCTCGCAAGACAAGTTCCGGCGCTGGGAAAACACCCTGGACGAACTCGCGGTCTGCCCCAGCTACATGAGGCCGGAAAGGTTCTCGATCTATTTCCAGAACAACGTCGACACCCACCTGAGGCTGACGCTGGATTGAGCGCCCCCGACCCGAAGCGCTGGATCAGCGTGACGGTGCGGCCGTGGCCTTGATCCGTCTTGAGCTTGGCGCCATCCAGGCGATGTGTCCCGTGACCACGCGCCGCACCACCTGCAGCACCGGCGTGACCAGTTCGGGCTGGGCAGCCAGGAGCACGGTAAGCGTGGCCCGAAGACCCTCTTGACGAGATCGCCGGATCAGACGTCGAGGAC
>NZ_DAOKZA010000080.1:0-8685 GCF_035325925.1 Azohydromonas sp.
TTCCAGATGGTGTTCCAGGACCCGTACGGCTCGCTCGACCCGCGCCGCCGCGTCGACCAGACGGTGGCCGAGCCGCTGGGCGCGCTGCCACACCACGACCGCCGCGAGCGCGAGCGCCGCGTCGCCGAGGTGCTCGACGCCGTCGGGCTGCGCGCCGCCGACGCCGCCAAGTACCCGCACGAGTTCAGCGGCGGTCAGCGCCAGCGCATCGCGATCGCCCGCGCGCTGGTCACGCGCCCGTCGCTGATCGTCGCCGACGAGCCGGTCAGCGCGCTCGACGTGTCGGTGCAGGCGCAGGTGCTCAACCTGATGCAGGACCTGCAGGACGCGTTCGGCGTCACCTACCTGTTCATCAGCCACGACCTCGCGGTGGTCGACCTGGTGTGCGACGAGGTGATCGTGCTGTACCAGGGACGCGTGGTCGAGCACGCCCCCGCCGACGTGCTGTCGGGCGCGCCGGCGCACCCGTACACGCGCGCGCTGCTCGACGCGGTGCCGCCGGCCACGCCGCAGGCCGCGCCGCGGCCCGGCGCCGGCGCGCCGGTGCCCGGCCTCGCTGCCGATGTCCCCGCCGCCTGCGCGTTCGCGCCACGCTGCCGCTGGCGCCACGACCGCTGCCTGCGCGAAGCACCGCCGCTGCGCGAAGTCGCGCCCGGGCACCGCGCCGCGTGTCATGTGGCAGAGTCCGTGCTTCGTCACGTGTCCACGACCACCGCCTGACAGGAGAAGCCGATGGATCTGCGTCGCCGTACCGTCAACCAGCTCGCCCTCGCGGGCGCCCTCTCGCCGCTGGCACTCGCCACCGCCGACGCGCAGGCCCAGGGCCGCAGCAACGCCGCCGTGCTCGGCATGGTGCTCGAACCGCCGGGGCTCGACCCGACCACCGCACCGGCGGCGGCGATCGGCGAGGTCGTGCACTACAACGTGCTCGAAGGGCTGACGAAGATCCAGGTCGACGGGCGCGTCACGCCGCTGCTCGCCGAGAGCTGGACGATGGACCCCGACGGCAAGCTGTACGCGTTCAAGCTGCGGCGCGGGGTGAAGTTCCACGACGGCGAGGCGTTCGACAGCGCCGCGGTCAAGTTCAGCTTCGAGCGCGCGAAGGCCGAGGGCAGCACGAACAAGGCGAAGAAGGCGGTGTTCGACAACATCAGCTCGATCGCCACGCCCGACGCGCACACCGTGATCCTCACGCTGAACCACGCCGACGGCAACTTCCTGTTCCGCATGGGCGAGAACACCGCGGTGATCCTGCACCCGAAGAGCGCCGCCGGCACCGCGAGCCAGCCGGTGGGCACCGGGCCGTTCCGCTTCGGCGAGTGGCGCAAGGGTTCGTCGATCACGCTCAACCGCTGGGACGGCTTCCGCGACGCGAAGGGCGTCGCGCTGCAGCGCGTGACCTTCCGCATCATCAACGACCCGGCGGCGCAGGTCGCGGCGCTGCTCGCCGGCGACGTCGACGGCTTTCCGCGCTTCGGTGCCGTGCAAAGCCTCAAGCAGTTCCAGTCCGACCGCCGCTTCACCGTCGAGATCGGCAGCACGGCCGGCAAGGGCATCATGACCATCAACAACAAGAAGAAGCCCTTCGACGACGTGCGCGTGCGCCGCGCGCTGATGCACGCGATCGACCGCAAGGCGTTCATCGACGGCGTGCTCGAGGGCCTGGGCAAGCCGATCGGCAGCCACTTCGCGCCCACCGACGCCGGCTACGTCGACCTCACCGGCCTGTACCCGCACGACCCCGAGAAGGCCAGGGCGCTGCTGCGCGAGGCCGGGGTGAGCACACCGCTGAACGTCACGCTGACGCTGCCGCCGCCGCAGTACGCGCGCAAGGGCGGCGAGGTGGTCGCGGCGATGCTGGCCAAGGTCGGGGTCAACGCCAGGATCGAGAACGTCGAGTGGGCGCAGTGGCTGTCGGGCCCGTTCAAGGGCAACTTCGACCTGACGATCATCAACCACGTCGAGCCGCTGGACTACATGCAGTACGCCAACCCGGCGTACTACTGGGGCTACGACAACGCCCAGTTCAACAAGCTCGCCGCCGAGCACGCGGCCGCGACCAGCCCGGCGACGCGGCTCAAGCTGTTCGAGCAGCTGCAGCGCAAGATCGCCGACGACTGCGTCAACGCCTTCATCTTCAACCCGGCGCAGGTCGCGGTGTCGCGCCGCGGGCTGAGCGGGCTGTGGGCCAGTTCGCCGATCTTCGCCAACGACATGGCGGCCGTCCGCTGGGCGTGATCCACGCATGACGGCCCTGCACGACCTCGGCGCGGTCGAGCTGTCGCGGCGCTACCGGCAGCGCGAGCTGTCGCCGATCGAGGTCGTGGGCGACGTGATCGCGCACGTCGAGCGCTGCGAGCCGCACCTGCACGCGCTGTGGGCCTTCGACGCCGACGCGGCGCTGGCCGCGGCGCGCGCCAGCGAGGCGCGCTGGCATCGCGGCGAGCCGCTGTCGCCGCTCGACGGCGTGCCGTGCACGGTCAAGGAGAACGTCGCGACGCAGGGCACGCCGGTGCCGCTGGGCACCGCGGCCACCGAGCTCGCGCCCGCCGCCGCCGACGCGCCGCCGGCGGCACGGCTGCGCGAGGCCGGCTGCGTGCTGCTCGCCAAGACGACGATGCCCGACTACGGCATGCTGTCGTCGGGGCTGTCGAGCTTCCACGCGCTGGCGCGCAACCCCTGGGACCTGTCGAAGAACCCGGGCGGCTCGTCGGCCGGCGCCGCCGCCGCCGCGGCGGCCGGCTACGGGCCGCTGCACCTGGGCACCGACATCGGCGGCTCGATCCGCCTGCCCGCCGGCTGGTGCGGCATCGTCGGCTTCAAGCCCAGCCTGGGGCGCGTGCCGATCCACCCGCCGTACTACGGCCGCGTCGCCGGGCCGATGACGCGCAGCGTCGCCGACGCGGCGGCGATGATGGCCGTGATGTCGCTGCCCGACGCGCGCGACAGCATGAGCCTGCCGTACCAGGCCATCGACTGGGCCGCGCTCGATCGCGACCTGCGCGGCCTGCGCCTGGGGCTGATGCTCGACGCCGGCTGGGGCCTGCCGGTCGACCCCGAGGTGGCCGACGCGGTGCGGGCCGCGGCGCACGCCTTCGAACACGCCGGCGCCGTGGTCGAGCCGCTGGCGCCGTTCACGACGCGCGAGATGGCCGACGGCATCGACCGCTTCTGGCGCATGCGCTTCCACGTCGACTTCGTCGCGCTGCCCGCCGAGCGGCGCGAGCGCATCCTGCCGTACATCCGCGACTGGGTCGCGCCGGCCGCCGGGTTCAGTGCCGCACAGGTGTTCCACGGCTTCAGCCAGATGGGCGCGCTGCGCGACGCCGCAGTCGCCGCCTGCCAGCCGTTCGACGCGGTGTTGTCGCCGGTGAGCCCGGTGCCGACCTTCGCCGCCGACGCCGCCGGGCCCACCGACGACCCGCAGCGCCCGTTCGAGCACATCGCCTTCACGCTGCCGTTCAACATGAGCGAGCAGCCGGCGATCGCCGTCGACTGCGGCCACACGCGAGCCGGGCTGCCGATCGGGCTGCAGATCGCCGGGCGGCGCCACGACGACCTCGGCGTGCTGCGCCTGGCGCGCGCCTGGGAGCAGCTGCGCCCGCGGCCGCGTCCCTGGCCGACGCCGCGGGACTGGCGCTGAACCGGCGGGTGCGGCCGATGACCCCCACCGACCCGCGCGGCAATCCGGTGTCCACCGGCAGCGCCGCGGCGCGCGACGCCGCCGAGACCGCGCTGTGGCGCATGATGTCGTTCTACGACCCGCCGCTGGCCGACCTCGACGCGGCGACTGCCGCCGACCCCGGCTGGTGCCTGCCGCACGCGATGAAGGCCGGATTCCTGCTCAGCCTGACCGAGCCGTCGCTGCTCGACGAGGCGGCGCGGCATCTGGCCGCGGCGCGCGCGCTCGACGCCGACGCGACGGCGCGCGAGCGCGCGCACCTGGAGGCGCTCGCCTTCGGCATCGAAGGGCGCTGGCACCAGGCGTGCCGCGTGTGGGACGACCTGCTGCTCGAACACCCGCGCGACGCGCTGGCGCTGCAGTGGGCGCACCTGTGGGACTTCTACCGCGGCGACGCGCACCACCTGCGCGCGCGCCCGGCGCGCGTGCTGCCCGAGTGGGACGAGGCCGACCCGCTGCACCCGTACGTGCTCGCGCTGTACGCCTTCGGGCTCGAGGAGAACCACCTGTACCCGCAGGCCGAGGAGGCCGGCCGGCGCGCGCTGGTCGCCGACGCGCGCGTGCCGTGGGCGGTGCACGCGGTCGCGCACGTGATGGAGATGCAGGGCCGCTTCGAGGACGGCGCCGCGTGGCTGCGCCAGCACCAGCCCGGCTGGGCCGAGGGCAATGGCTTCGCCGCGCACCTGTGGTGGCACATGGGGCTGTTCCGCCTCGAGGCGCTCGACACCGCCGGCGTGCTGCGGCTGGTCGACGCGCACCTGTCGCGCGACGCGCTGCAGATCACGCTGCAGCGCGTCGACGCCGCGGCGATGCTGTGGCGGCTGCACCTGCTCGGCGTCGCCGTCGACGGCTGCTTCCGCGACCTCGTCGCCGCCTGGCCGCTGGCCGACGGCGACGCCGGCTACTACGCCTTCAACGACCTGCACGTGCTGATCGCGCTGGCCGGCGCCGGCGACCTGGGCGGCGCCGAGCGCTGGCTGTCGCGCTGCGCCGAGCGCGTGCTCGCCGCCGACGACGCGGCGCGCGCGAACCGCGCGATGGCGCGCGAGGTCGGCCTGCCGCTGATGCGCGGCTTCCTCGCGTTCGCGCGCGGCGAGTTCGACGCCGCGGCGCAGACGCTGCACGGCGTGCGCGCGCAGGCCGCGGGCTTCGGCGGCAGCCACGCGCAGCGCGACCTCGTCGACCAGACGCTGCTGGCGGCCGCCGGCGCCGCGGGCACCGCCGGGGCGAAGGCCATCGGCCGCGCGCTGCTCAACGAGCGGCTGCTCGCCAAGCCGGCAACGCCGCTGACGCGGCACTGGGCGCAGCAGCTCGGGCTGGCCGGGCGCGTGCCGCCGAACGGCGGCTGAGCGCGCGCGATGGGCGCGGCCGGCGACGACCCGAAGCGGCGCGAACGCGACGCGCAGATCCGCTCGCTCGACGAGCGCATCGGCGAGTGCGTGTCGCAGGCGCTGGCCAGCGGCGAGCTGCAGCGCAGCGCCGCCTGGGGCCGCCCGCTGCCCGACGACGGCTACTTCGACGCGCCGCCCGAACTGCGGATGGCGTTCCAGGTGCTGCGCAACGCCGGCCACTTGCCGGTGGAGGTCGAGATGCTGCAGGAGCTGCAGCGCTGGCGCGACGAACTCGCCACGCTGCCGCCCGACGGCGAAGCCGCGCGTGTGCTGGCCGCGCGCATCGCCGAGCGGCAGCTGCTGGCGCAGCTGCGCATCGAGCGGCTGGCGCGCACGCTCAGCCTGTGACCGCAGAGTCACATCGTCTTGAACAGGTGCGCGTAGCTGTCGGCGACGACCAGCGTGTCGCTGCCCTGCTTCAACCGCACCTGCAGCCGGCCGCGGAAGTCGCGCGTGACGCCGGCGATCGCCGCGGCGTTGACCAGCGTCGAGCGGTGGATCTGCCAGAACTGCTGCGGGTCGAGCTCCTCGACCAGCTCCTTCAGCGGCTTGCGGATCAGCGCCTCGCCGCCGGCGACGACCACGCGCGTGTACTTGTTGTCGCTCTGGAAGTACAGCACCTCGTCGACGGTGATCAGGCGCAGCGACTGGCCCACCGACGCGTTGATCCAGCGCAGGTACGGACGCGGCGCCGCCGGCGCGCCGCCGAGCGCGCCGAGCACGCTGCCGAGGTCGGGCGGCGCGCCGGCCAGCCGTTCCTTGACGCGCGCGATCGCGGTGAACAGCCGCGCCGGCACCAGCGGCTTGAGCAGGTAGTCGACCGCGCCGTGCTCGAAGGCCTGCACCGCGTGCTGGTCGTACGCGGTGATGAACACCACGCGTGCGCGCGTGCCCACCTGGCGCGCCACCTCCAGCCCGGTGGCGCCGGGCATCTGGATGTCGAGGAACATCACGTCGGGGCGCAGCGCGTCGAGCAGCCGCAGCGCCTGCAGCCCGTCGGCGGCCTCGCCGACGACGCTCAGCTCGGGCCACAGCTGGCCCAGGCGCTCGACCAGTTCCTGGCGCAGCGTCGCTTCGTCCTCCGCGACGACCGCGGTGGGGCTGCTCGTCTTCATCGTCGGTTCTTCATCGTCGGTTCTTCATCGATGCGCCAGCTGCAGCGTGAACGTGGTGTGGCCGGCGTCGTCGACGCACGCCAGCGACACCGCGCCGGCGCCCATCGTGCGCGCGCGCTCGGCCAGCGCCTGCAGCAGTTCGGGCGCGGGGCAAAGCCCGGCGCGGTCCAGACCGAGCCGCAGCTGCCAGCCGCGCGCGTGCGCATCGGCGTGCAGCGCGACCTGCCGCGGCGGCGCTCCGCCCTGCGCGCGCTGCAGCGCACCCTGCAACAGCGGCAGCAGCAGCATCGGCGGCAGCGGCGACGCCGCCAGCGCCGGCGGCACGTCGGCGACGAACGCCACCGGCGCGCCCAGCCGGTCGCCGGCCACCGCGAGCCAGCTGCGCAGCAACTCGGCCTCGGAGGCCAGCGTGGTCGCCGCGTCGCGCAGCCGCGGCAACGCGACGCGCAGATGGTGGATCAGCCGCTCGAGCCGCTCGGGCGCCGCAGCGTCGCCGCTTGCGTAGGCGCGCTCGATGTCGACCAGCGTGTCGAACAGGAACTGCGGCTCGACCTGCGCCTGCAGCGCGGCCAGCCGCGCGGCCATCGCCTCGCGTGCCAGCCGGTGGTGCTCCACCACCGCCTGCTGAAGCCGCCGCATGCTGTCGTGCCGCCGTTCGACGAGGTCGAACAGCACGAACGCGAGGAAGGCGGGGATGAACACCGTCAGGCAGTCGCCGGCGTAGGTGCCCCAGTGCCAGGGCGAGAACATCGGCAGGCCCTTGGCCGGTCGAATCAGCTCGCCGGCGCTGGGCAGCTCGAGCCAGCGCACCAGCGGCCACAGCAGCGCCATCGCCAGCGCCGCGCCGAGGGCCGCGGCCAGCGCCAGCCGCCCGAGGCGCTGCGGGTGCGGCGCCGCGCTGCGCGCCGCGGGCAGCCAGAACGGGATCAGCAGCAGCGCCACCAGCAGCGGCACGCCGAGCAGCCGCGCCGCCACGCGCCAGCGCTGCGCCGCATCGGCGACGTCGGCGAGCGAGCCCAGGTCGGTCAGCCCGTAGGCCAGCCCGAGCAGCGCGAACCACGCCAGCTCGACCGGGCGCAGCGTGCCCCACGCCCGCCACGGCGCGCCGCGCGCTGCGGCACGCGACGCCCAGGTGTCGGGCAGCGCGACCATCAGGCCCCCACGGCGGTCAGCGGCACGCGCAGCCGCGCCACCACGCCGCGCGGCTGCGCGGCCTCGAGCTCGAGCGCCGCGCGCGCGCCGAACATCGCCGCCAGCCGCGCGCGCGTGTTGGCCAGCCCGACGCCGCTGCCGCCGCTGCCGACGAAGCCGCGCCCGTCGTCGGCCACCTCGAGCACCAGCGCGCCGGCGTCGCGCCGCGCGCCGACGCGGATGCGCCCGCCCTCGGGCAGCGGCGCCAGCCCGTGCTTGATCGCGTTCTCGACCAGCGTGGGCAGCACCATCGGCGGCAGCGGCGTGCCCAGCAGCGCCGGTTCGGCGTCGATGTCGAACGCCAGCCGCTCGCCCATGCGCATCTGCAGGATGGCCAGGTAGCTGCGCACCAGCTCGAGCTCGTCGCCCAGCGTCGAGGCGCCGCGGCGCATGTTCGGCAGCGCGGCGCGCAGGTACGCGATGAGCCGGCCCAGCATGTCGCGACCGCGCTCGGGCGTGGTCTCGTACAGGCGCTTGACGTGGGCCAGCGTGTTGAACAGGAAGTGCGGCTCGATCTGCGCGTTCAGCGCCGACAACTGCGCCTCGATCTGCTGCGCCTGCAGCGCCTCGCGCCGCGCCTCGGCGTCGAGCAGCGCCAGGCGCGCCTGCTGCTCGGCGCGCGCCGCGAGCACCAGCGCGTAGCCGATGCCACCGATCAGGCTCCACAGCAGCGTCGTCGAGACCAGCCAGCCGGGCTTCAGCTCGGCGGCGGCGTCGCCCCAGTTCGCGACGACGTGGCGCAGCCACGCGCCGGCCAGCGCCGCGCCGAGCACCGCGGCCACGCGCACCGCGGCGCGCGCGCGGCCCGTCGCGCCGCCGCGGGCCAGCCCCGCCTCGGCCAGCGCCACGGCCAGCAGGATCGCCAGCCCGGTGATCAGCGTCTGGCGCGTGAAGCGCACCAGCGAATACAGCCAGTCCTGCGGCGTGTCGGCGTCGGGCAGCCAGCCGAGCGCGCGCGACGTGGCCATCGCCAGGCACAGGTAGAACACGACGGCGATGCTGCGCAGGTTGAACAGCTGCACGAAGGCCTGCGCCGGCGTCGTCGCGCCCGGGGAAGGCAGCGTCAGCGACATGCGCGCATTCTGGGCCGCGACGGCCGGCCGGCGCCAGCGCGGCGCGACGGCCGCGCGCCGGTGGCGACGAAACCGCCCCCGGCGGGAGCCGCCGGGCGCCGCGGCGTCAGACCAGCGGCTCGGGCAGCGCCTCGGTGGCGATCGTGCGCTGCACCGCCGGGCGCGCCAGCACGCGCTGCAGGAACGGCGCGATGTGCGGCAGCGTGCGCGCCGGGCGCTGCATGCCGCGCGTC
>NZ_DAOKZA010000081.1:0-8633 GCF_035325925.1 Azohydromonas sp.
GTCTACGGCACGACCAACGCCTACTTCGAGACCAACAACTGGACGCTGGCCGACGGGCGCATTTTCGAGCCGGCCGAGCTGCGCGCCGGCAGCGCGGTGTGCCTGATCGGCGCCACCGTGCGGCGCGAGCTGTTCGGCGCCGAGGAGCCGGTGGGTTCGCGGCTGCGCGTGCGCAACATCAGCTGCGAGATCATCGGCCTGCTGCGCAGCAAGGGCCAGGGCGGCATCGGCCAGGACCAGGACGACGTGGTGGTGATGCCGATCAACACCGTGCAGCGGCGCCTGACCGGCAGCCTCAACGTCGGCACGATCCTGGTGTCGATGGCCGACGGTGCCAACGCCGAAGGCGTCAAGGCCGACCTGACGCGGCTGCTGCGCGAGCGCCGCAAGCTCGCCGACAGCGACGAGAACAACTTCAACGTGCTCGACACCCAGCAGCTCGCCGACACGCTGTCGGGCACCACGCAGGTCATGACCACGCTGCTCGGCGCCGTGGCCGCGGTGAGCCTGCTCGTGGGCGGCATCGGCATCATGAACATCATGCTGGTCAGCGTCACCGAGCGCACGCGCGAGATCGGCATCCGGCTGGCGATCGGCGCGCTCGGCCACGAGGTGTTGCTGCAGTTCCTGATCGAGGCGGTGGTGCTGGCCGCGCTCGGCGGGCTGATCGGGCTGGCCATCGCCACCGTCGCGTCGGTCGTGCTGACCGGCGTGATGGGCGTGCCCTACCTGTTCGACCCCGGCATCAACGTGCTCGCGTTCGTGTTCGCGGCGGCGATCGGCGTGATCTTCGGCTACTTCCCGGCGCGCCGCGCGGCGCAGCTCGACCCGATCGAGGCGCTGCGGCACGAGTGACGCGGGCTTGCAGGCCACTGCCCGGGCACTGCCGTCGCCCGGCCCGGGGGGGGGGGGGACATGGAGCGACAGGTGGCCCGCGGCCCCGGCGCGCTCGGCGGTCGAAGGGCGGTCGCCGCGCCCCGATCAGGGCGCCTCCGCGGTGAGCGCGGTGCGGTCGAAGTCGACCTGCGACAGCGGCAGCCGAAGCACCGGCCCCGCGGCCGTCGGCACGGCGTCGCCGGCGGCGGCGAGGTCGCCGACGACGACGGCGCGCAGCGCGTCGGGTGGCCAGCGGCGTCGCGCGAAGTCGCCGACCTGCGCGCCGTCGACCGCGCCGATGCGCCGCGGGTGCTCGGCGAGCGCCGACCACGGCCGCCCGGCGGCCCAGTGCGACGCCAGCAGCGTCGCGGTGCCGGCGGTGGTCTCCCAGCCGCGCGCGAAGGCGCCCACCAGCGCCGCCTGCCGCGCGGCCAGCTCGTCGGCGTCCGGCGGCTCGTGGCGCAGGCGCTCGACCTCGTCGCGCATCAGCTGCAGCACCTGCGCGGCGCTGGCGTGGTGCGTCTGCGCCGCCGCGCCCCACCAGCCGTCGGCGGCGTAGGCCTCGGTGCTGCCGTACACGCCGTAGCTCAGGCCGCGGCGGATGCGCACCGCCTGGCTCAGCCGCGACGAGTAGCCGCCGGCGAGCAGCGCCGCGGCGACCTGCGCCGTGGGCAGTTCGGGGTCGGCGCTGCCGGCCCACGGCGCGGCCAAGACGACGCTGCTCTGGCCGGCACCCGGCATGTCGACCAGCGCCAGTCGCGTCGGCAGCGGCGCGGTGGCCGACGCCGCAACCGTCGCCGGTGCGCCGGTGGGCCGGCGCCAGTCACCCAGGTGGCGGCGCAGCAGCGCCAGCGCGCGTGGCGCGTCGACGTCGCCGGCGAACACCACCAGCGCGGCGTCGGGGCGCGCGATGCGCCGGTGCAGCGCGCGCACGTCGTCGCGCGAGATGCGCTGCACCGACGCGCGCGTGACCACCGCGCCGTGCGCGCCCGCGCCCCAGCGCAGGCGGCGCGCGACCTGCGCGGCGACCACCGCCGGGTCGGCGAGCGCGAGGTCGACGTCGTCGAGCGCCTGCGCGCGCCAGCGTTCGAGTTCGTCGCCGGCGAGCAGCGGCCGGCGCACCACGTCGGCGAGCAGCGCCAGCGCGGCGTCGAGCCTGGGCGTGCTGACGGTCATCGCGACGCGCACGCTGCGCCAGTCGCCGTCGGACTCCAGCGACGCGCCCAGCGCCTCGGCCTGGCGCGCCAGCGCCGACGCGTCGACCGCCCGGCCGCCGCGCAGCGCGCCGCGCGCCAGCAGCGTCGCGGTGGCGTCGGCCAGCCCGGCACGCCCCGGCGGGTCGGCCTCGGCGCCGCCACGCAGCACGATCGCGACGCTCGCCAGCGGCAGCGCCGGCCGCGGCGCGAACACGGCGCGCAGCCCGTTGTCGAGCACGAGCTCGTGCAGCGGCGGCAGCTGCAGGGCTCGCGGCGGCGCCGGCGGCGGCGGTGCGTCGACGCCCGGCGTCGCCGCGCGCACGGCCGCGGCGGTGACCAGCGCGGCGACCCCCACCGAGCGCAGCACGGCACCTCGTGCGGTCCGCCGCGGCGCGGGGCTCGCGCCGGCGCTCACGCCGCGTCGCCCTGCAGGTAGGTCAGCGTTACGCGGCGCCGCTCGAGCAGGTGTGCGCGCACGGCGCGCTGCACGTCGGCGGCGCCGACGGCCTGCAACTCGGCCAGCTCGCGATCGGCCGCCGCGGGGTCGCCGCGCAGCGTCAGCGCCCAGCCCGCGGTCTCGGCGCGGCCCTGCGGCGTCTCGCGCTCGGCCAGCGCGCGCGTCGCCAGCCCGGTGCGCACCTTGTCGAGTTCGGTGGCGGCGGGCCCGCGTGCGGCGAGCTGCGCCAGCTCGCGCGACAGCGCCTGCGCCAGCGGCGCCGGGTCGACGCCTCCGGCGGCGATCGCCCAGGCCACCAGCAGGCCGGCGTCGGCCCACAGGTCGGCGCTGAAGCCGGCGGCGCGCGCCAGCCGCCGGCGCCGCACCAGCGCCTCGTGCAGCCGCGACGAGTCGCCGCCGGCGAGCAGCGACGCGGCGACCTGCAGCGCCGCGGCGTCGGCGTGCGCCGCGGGCGGGCCGCGCCACACCAGCGCCACCGCGGGCAGCGGCACGCCGGGCGCGGCGAGCCGGCGTTCGGCGTCGCGCTCGCGCGGCGGCTCGTGCACCGCCACGCGCGGGATCGGCGCCGCCGGGCGCGCGATCGGCGCGAAGTAGCGCCGCACCCAGCGCCCGAGGTCGGCGGCGTCGAAGCCGCCGGCGACGATCAGCGCCGCGTTGTCGGGGCGGTAGAAGCGGCCGTGGAACGCCCGCACGTCGGCCAGCGACGCCGACTGCAGGTCGTCGATGCGCCCGATCACGCCGCGGCCGTAGGGGTGGTGCTCGAACGCCGCCGGCGCCAGCGCCTCGAACAACCGGCCGTAGGGGGCGGCGAGCACGCGCTCGCGGTACTCCTCGATCACCACCTGGCGCTCGCTGTCGAAGTGGGCCTGCTCGACCTCGAGGTGCGCCATGCGCTCGGCCTCGGCCCACAGCAGCGGCTCGAGGTGGTTGGACGGCACCTCGCTCTGGTAGACGGTGAAGTCCTCGGTCGTGAAGGCGTTGTTCTGCCCGCCGACGTCCTCGGTCAGGCGGTCGAGCGTCTCGGCGGGCATGTGCCGCGTGCCCTTGAACATCAGGTGCTCGAACAGGTGCGCGAAACCCGAGCGCCCCGGCGGGTCGTCCTTGCCGCCCACGCGATACCACACCTGCACGCTGACCGACGACGCGCGGTCGTCGGGCAGCGCGACGACCTGCAGCCCGTTGTCGAGCGACCAGCCGCGCAGCGGCAGCGGCGGCACGCGCAGCGGCGCGATGCCTGCCCACGCCGGCCGCAGCGCCGACGACAGCGCCGCGGCGGGCAAGGCGAGCAGCAGGCGGCGGCGGTCCAGGGTCATCGGGGGCGGGTGGCGGTGGCGCGGGAGCGAACGATAGCGCGCCGTGCGCCGGCGCCGCGCCGGTGGGCACAATGCGGCCCTTCGCGACCCTCCGGCTGCCGCATGCCCGACCCCGACGACACCGCCGCCGCGCCGCCACCGCAGGCCGGCGCGGACGCGCCGCAGCCCGCGACGCCGATCGAGCCGACGATCGAGCCGACGATCGAGCCGACGATCGGGTCGGCACCCGCACCGCATGACGCGCCGTACGTGCCCGCGGCCGAAGCCGGCGCGGCGAGTGCGGCTCCGGCCGCGCAGCCGGCGATGTCGCCGGCCGAGTGCGCGCAGCGCCTCGCCGCGCTGTTCCCGGCGCTGTTCGCCGGCGCGCCGAAGCCGTTGAAGCTGCGCGTGCATGCCGACATCCAGGCGCGCGCGCCGGGCGTGTTCTCGCGCTCGGTGCTTTCGGCGTTCATGCGCCGGCACACCGGCAGCACCGCGTACCTGAACGCGGTGGCGCGCGGCGCGCAGCGTTTCGGCCTCGACGGCGAGCCCGCCGGCGAGATCGCCGCCGAGCACCGCCAGGCCGCGCTCGACGAACTCGCGCGTCGGCGCGCGCGCTTCGCCGGCCAGCGCGAACGCGAGGCCGAGCAGCGCGCGCGCGACGAGCAGCAGCGCCGTGCACGCGCCGCGCTGCTGCGCGACTTCGAGCGCACCACGCTGGCCGCGGCCAACTTCGGCGCGCTCAAGGGGCTGACGCCCGAGGCGCTCGAGGCGCAACTGGCGCAGGCGCGCCGCGAGGCCGCCGAGCGGCCGGCGCACCCCGAGCCGCCGGGCCAGGGGCGACGCGGCGACGGCGGCGCGCTTCGCCCGCCTCGCCGCCCGCGCGCCCCGCGCTGAGCCCGCGCGGCGCCGTTGGCGCCGGGGGGCGCCGACGGCGACCGCGGGTAAGCCCCATCACCGGGGTCGATGCCGGTGCGGATACTGCGCGGCAAACAGGTTACTCGCGAGTAAGGGCCGCCGCGGCCCCACCACGCCACCCCCTCCCGCCCGTCCCGCCCCGGCCCGTGTCCGCCGAAACCTTCACGTCGCCCTGGCCGGCCGCCGCCGCGCGCGCCCGCGGCCGCGCCGACAAGCGCGAGGCCGTGCTGCGCACCGCGGTGCGGCTGTTCAACGAGAAGGGCTTCCACGCCACCTCGCTCGACGAGGTCGCCGAGCGGCTGCACGTCACCAAGCCGACGCTGTACTACTACGTCGAGAGCAAGGAGGCGATCCTGTTCGCCTGCGTGCAGATCGGGCTGGAGATGGTGCGCGAAGGCATCGCCGAGGCCGCGCGCAGCGGCGGCAGCGCACTCGACAAGCTGCGCGGCTGCATGCGCGCCTACGCCAGCGTCGTCACGCGCGACTTCGGCATGTGCGTGATCCGCGTCGGCGAGGAGCCGCTGCCGGCCGACAGCCGGCGCCGCCTGCGCGCGCTGAAGGCGAAGATCGACCACGAGTTCCGCGGGCTGATCGAGCAGGGCATCGCCGAGGGCGTGATCGCGCCGTGCGACGCCAAGCTCGCCGCGTTCACGCTGGCCGGCGGGCTGAGCTGGATCGGGCGCTGGTACGACCCGGCCGGCCCGCTCGACGCCGACACCGTCGCCGAGCGCTGCATCGACGTGCTGCTCAACGGCGTGGTGCCGCGGGCGGGTGCGGTCGGCGCCGCCACGCGGCGCGTCGCCGCGGCGCGCCGGCCGGTGTCGAAGCGCCCGCCGAAGCCGGCGCACAGGGGGAAGGCGTGAGCACGGCGCCGGTGCTCGAGATCGACGGCGTGACGCTCGCCTTCGGCGGCGTCAAGGCGCTCGACGGCGTCAGCCTGCAGGTGCGGCCGGGCTCGATCACCTCGGTGATCGGGCCCAACGGCGCGGGCAAGACCTCGCTGTTCAACACCATCTCGGGCTTCTACCGGCCCAACGCCGGGCGCATCGTGTTCCGCGGCGAGGACATCACGCAGGTGCCGGCGCCGCGGCGCGCGAAGCTGGGGCTGGCGCGCAGCTTCCAGAACATCGCGCTGTTCCGCGGCATGACGGTGCTCGACAACATCAAGCTCGGCCGCCACGCGCACCTGAAGACCCACGTGCTGCAGGCGCTGTGGTACCGCGGCGCTGCCGCGCGCGAGGAGGCCGCGCTGCGCGCCGACGTCGAGCAGCGCATCATCGACTTCCTCGAGATCGACCACATCCGCCACGCGCCCGTGGCCGCGCTGCCGTACGGGCTGCAGAAGCGCGTCGAGATGGCGCGCGCGCTGGCGATGCAGCCGCAGGTGCTGATGCTCGACGAACCGGTGGCCGGCATGAACCGCGAGGAGACCGAGGACATGGCGCGCTTCATCCTCGACGTGCGCGACGAGTGGGGCGTGACGGTGCTGATGGTCGAGCACGACATGGGCATGGTGATGGACCTGTCGGACCACGTCGTGGTGCTCAACTTCGGCCAGGTCATCGCCGCCGGCGTGCCGCGCGACGTGCAGGACGATCCCGAGGTGGTGCGCGCCTACCTGGGCTCGGGCGACATGTCGCGGCTGCGCGCCGGCGCCGCGGCGGCGCGCGCCGGGGCGGCGGGGGCGGCGGCGTGAATGCGTCGGGCTTCGACTGGCTGTTCTTCGCCGAGATCTCGCTCGCCGGGCTGGGCAGCGGTGGGCTGCTCGCGCTCACCGGGCTGGCCTTCGTCATCATCTACAAGGCCACGCGGGTGGTGAACCTGGCGATCGGCGAGATGCTGATGATGGCCGCCTACGTGTTCTTCGCGCTCGCCGCCGGCGCCGGGCTGCCGATCTGGGCGGCCATCGTCGGTGCGGTGCTCGCCTCGGGCGCGCTGGGCGCGCTGGTCGAGCGCACGATGATCCGCCCGATGCTCGGCGAGTCGCCGATCTCGACCTTCATGGTCACCGTCGGGCTGGCGTCGATCCTGGTCGGCGTGGTCGAGCTGGTGTGGACCGCCGACCCGCGCCGCCTGCCCGAGTTCATGCCCAGCGACCCGGTGCTGCTCGGCGAGGCGATGGTCGCGCCGAAGGTGTTCTACGGCTTCGTCGTGACCGCGCTGCTGATCGCCGCGGTGCTGCTGGTGTTCCGCTTCTGGCGCGGCGCGGTCGCGCTGCGCGCCACCGCGTCGGACCAGGCCGCGGCGTACTCGATGGGCATCGACGTGCCGCGCGTGTTTTCGCTGGCGTGGACGGCGGCGGCGATGATCGCCGCGGTGGCCGGCATCGTCGTCGGCGCGATCGGCGGCATCTCGTCGACGATGGGCGTGTTCGGGCTGTCGGTGCTGGTGGTGGTGATCGTCGGCGGCCTCGACTCGGTGGCCGGCGCGCTGCTCGGCGGGCTGCTGGTCGGCCTGGTCGAGGCCTGGGCCGGCGCCTACCTCGGCGGCGAGTACAAGATGCTGGCCACCTTCTCGCTGCTGGTGCTGGTGCTGCTGCTGCGTCCGTACGGGCTGTTCGGCACGCACGAGATCGAACGGCTGTAAGGGGCGACGGACCATGCGCATCGGTGCCGCCAAGCAGAGCTACGAGGCCGACGCCGCGCTGTTCGACACGCGCACGCAGCGCGGCTGGCTGGTCGTGCTGGCGGCGGCGCTGGCGGCGTTCCCGTTCATGGCCGACGAGTACTGGCTGTACCTGGCGTGCCTGATCGCGATCAACGTCGCCAGCGCGACCGGGCTGAACATCCTCACCGGCTACACCGGGCTGGTCAGCCTGGGCCAGGCCGCGTTCATGGGGCTGGGCGCGTACACGGTGGCGATCCTCGAGACGCGGCTGGGCACGCCGTTCGCGCTGAACCTGCTCGCCGGCGGCGTCGTCGCGATGCTCGGCGGCATCGTCGTCGGCATCCCGTCGCTGCGCGTCAAGGGGCTGTACCTGGCGATCTCGACGATCGCCGCGTCGGTGCTCGCGCACTTCCTGTTCGCCAACCTCGCGATCACCGGCGGCACCTCGGGGCTGTCGGTGCCGCCGGCGCGGCTGTTCGGCGTCGCGCTCGACACCTCGTTCAGGCTGTACTGGCTGATCGTGCCGGTGGCCGCGCTGATGCTGCTCGGCGCGGCGAACCTGTTTCGCACGCGCATCGGCCGCGCCTTCATCGCGATCCGCGACCGCGACATCTCGGCCGAGGTGCTGGGCATCCCGCTGCTGCGCTACAAGCTGCTGAGCTTCGGGCTGTCGTCGTTCTACGCCGGCGTCGCCGGCGGGCTGTGGGCGTACTTCTTCCGCGTCGTCACGCCCGAGAGCTTCCCGCTGATCATGAGCATCTTCTTCCTCGCCGCGATCATCGTCGGCGGCATGGGCACGATCCTCGGCAGCGTCCTCGGCGCGGTGTTCATGACGCTGGTGCCCGAGCTGCTCAAGCTCGTCGTCGGCTGGCTGCCGCTGTCCAGCGGCGCCGCGCTGGTGCTGTCGCCGGTGCGCACGATCGTGTTCGGCGCGCTGATCGTCGGCTTCCTGATCTTCGAACCGCACGGCCTCGCCGAGATCTGGCGACGCGTGCGGCGCTACTTCCACCTCTGGCCGTTCCGCACCTGAACGGCCTCCGCCCACCACCCCCAGGAGACTTCCCATGAGCATCCAGCGTCGCACCCTGATGGCCGTCGCCGCCGCGGCCACCGTCGCCGCCCTCGCCAGCGGCCCCGCCCACGCGCAGGGCGAGGACATCGTGCTCGGCGGCTCGATCCCGATGACCGGCGTGTTCGCCTTCGCCGGCATCGGCATCAACGCCGGCATCTCCGACTACGTGAAGATCGTCAACGACGCCGGCGGCATCAAGGGCCGCAAGCTGCGCT
>NZ_DAOKZA010000082.1:0-8353 GCF_035325925.1 Azohydromonas sp.
GCATGTCGCCGGGGAAGATGTTGGCGGCCACCAGGTCCTTGATGGCGTTGCCGTACTCGATCACCGCGTGCTCGATCTGCTCGGGGTTCGCGTCGGCCAGGTAGATGTTCAGCGGGATCATGCGCCGCTCGATGTACAGGTGCCTGATCACCAGCATGTCGCGGTCCTCCTCGATCAGGCTGGGGCAGAAGTGCTTGAGCTCCTGCACCAGCTCGCGCTCGAAGCGCGTGCGCGGGAACGCGACGTTGCTGTACTCGAGCGTGTCGGCCATGCGCCCGACGCGGTCGTGGCTCTTGACCAGCAGGTACTTGGCCTTGATCTGCTCGCGCGTGGTGTCCTTCTGCGGCGGGTAGAAGTCCTTGATGACCTTGAACACGTACGGGAAGCTCGGCAGATCGAACACCAGCATCACCATGCCCTTGATGCCCGGCGCGATGCGGAACTTGTCGCTGCTGTGCCGCAGGTGGTACAGGAAGTCCCGGTAGAACATGTTCTTGCCCTGCTTCTGCAGGCCCAGCGCCGAGTACAGCTCGCTGCGCGGCTTGCGCGGCATCAGCCCGCGCAGGAACTGCACGTAGGCGCTGGGGATCTCCATGTCGACCATGAAGTACGCGCGCGCGAAGCTGAACACCAGCAGCAGGTCGTCCTCGCCGAACAGCACCGTGTCGACGACCAGCCCCTTGCCGCTGGCCGCGTGCAGCACCGGCAGCGCGAACGGCACCTCGCTGAAGCCGTTGACGATCTTGCCGACGACGTACGCCCCCTTGTTGCGGTAGAACATCGACGACAGGACTTGGATCTGGAAGTTCGCCCGCACGCGCACCGTGCCGAACTCGGCCTGCATCGCCGCCATCACGTGGTCGACGTCGCGGTCGAGATCCTCGAACGGCACCGCGAGCTGGAAGTTGTCGACGATGCGCTTGAGCGTCTCGCGCATCGTCGCCAGCGTCGGGTAGTAGGCGCGGTAGGTCGGCGCGGCGGCGGGTTCGTCGTTCTCGATGTACTCGGTACTGACCGCCGGGCGCACGAAGATGAAGTCGTTGTTGAAGTAGCTGCGGTGCAGGATCTTCGTGGTCACCGAGTTGAAGAAGGTCTCGGCCAGCTCGGGCTGGTGGTGGTTGACCAGCAGTCCGATGTAGTGCAGCTTGACCTGCTGCCAGGTGTCGGTGGACAGCGTGCTGGCGGCGAACTCGCGCTGCAGCCGCTCGGCGGCCTCGTCGACACGCTTGTCGTAGAACTCGATGCGCTCGCGCTGCGCGCGCTGCTGGCCATGCCAGTCGGCGCGCTCGAAGCGCCGCTTGGCCGCGGCGCTGGTCTCGCGGAACAGCCGGTAGTGGCGGTTGAAGCCGTCGAGCAGCGCGCGCGCGATGTCGTGCGCGCGGCTGTCGGTGAGCTGGTGCGGGAACATCAGCGCCTTGCTCATCGCACCCCTTCGTTCAAACGGCGGCGCGCTGGTGCCAGCGCGCCTTCAGCGCGCCGAGCGCATTGCCGTAGGCGGCGGCCACGTCGTCGGCGCCGGCCACGCTCATCTGGAGGTCCTGCAGCAGCCCGTTGTGCAGGCCGTAGACCCAGCCGTGCACGCGCACCGCCTGCGCGCGCGCCCAGGCATCGCGCACCACCGTGGTCTGGCACACGTTCAGGCACTGCTCGAGCACGTTGAGCTCGCACAGCGCCTCGTGGCGGCTCGTGTCGTCGCCCAGTCTCTCGAGGAAGGCCGCGTGGCGGTTGCGCACGTCCTGCACGTGGCGCAACCAGTTGTCGGCCAGCCCGACGCGCAGGTTCTGCATCGCCGCCTTCACGCCGCTGCAGCCGTAGTGGCCGACGACGATGATGTGGCGCACCGCGAGCTGGTCGATCGCGAACTGCATCACCGACAGGCAGTTCAGGTCCGAGTGCACGACGACGTTGGCGACGTTGCGGTGCACGAACAGCTCGCCGGGCAGCAGCCCGACGATGTCGTTGGCCGGCACGCGGCTGTCGCTGCAGCCGATCCACAGGTACTGCGGCGACTGTTGCTGCAGCAGCCGGCTGAAGAAGCCCGGCGTGCGCGCCTCGGTGTCGGCGGCCCAGTGCCGGTTGCGTTCGAACAGGTCGCTCAGCGTGTCGGCCATCGGCATGCCCCGCGGTTGCGGCTCAATCGTTCCACGGCAGCGCGAACGCGGGCTGCAGCATGCCGTGTGCGCGTTCACGCACCGCGTCGGGCAGGGCGCAGGCCCGCCGCGCCGCCGTGTCCACGCACACGCCGACGAGCCGCGTGATTGCCGCCACGTGCCCGCCGACGCCGTCGTGCATGACGTGCGCGAAGCGCAGCGTCTTGTCGCGCACCTCGAGCAGCGCCGAGCGCACGACGACCAGGTCGCCGGCGCGCAGTTCGCGCTGGTAGGCGATGCGCTGGTCGAGCGCGGCCATGCCGCGGCCGTGCTCGCGCAACCACTGCGGCGTCAGCCCGAGCATGCCGAACAACTGCCACGTCGCCTCGTCGAACTTGCCGACGTACCACATCACGTTCATGTGGCCGACGTGGTCGCAGTGCCACGGGTACACCGTGCCACGGTAGGTCTCGGTCGTCGCACCGTCCACGTCGCGCCGCCTCACATGGTTTGCGCGAAGAGCACTCGTCCGATCGGCATCCGCCGGATCTCGCTCGTGCCGGCGCCGGCATGGCTGCGGCCGGCGCTGCGCGCCTTCACGTCCGCTGTGCGCACACGAACCTGCGCCGGATCGGGGCCCCGGTCGCGGTCCATCACATCGTCTCCGCGAACAGCTCTCGTCCGATCAGCATCCGCCGGATCTCGCTCGTGCCGGCGCCGATTTCGTACAGCTTGGCGTCTCGCCACAGGCGGCCGAGCGGGTACTCGTTGATGTAGCCGTTGCCGCCGAAGATCTGAATGCCCTCGCCGGCCATCCAGGTGGCCTTCTCGGCGCACCACAGGATCACGCTGGCGCAGTCCTTGCGCACCTGGCGCACGTGCTCGCTGCCGAGCGCGTCGAGGTTCTTGCCCACCGTGTAGCAGAAGCTGCGCGCGGCCTGCAGCACGGTGTACATGTCGGCCACCTTGCCCTGGATCAGCTGGAACTCGCCGATGCTCTGGCCGAACTGCTTGCGGTCGTGGATGTACGGCACGACGTTGTCCATCACCGCCTGCATGATGCCGATGGGGCCGGCGGCGAGCACCGCGCGCTCGTAGTCGAGCCCGCTCATCAGCACCTTGGCGCCGCCGTTGAGCGCGCCGAGGATGTTCTCGGCCGGCACCTCGACGTTCTCGAACACCAGCTCGCCGGTGTGGCTGCCGCGCATGCCCAGCTTGTCGAGCTTCTGCGCGACCCCGAAGCCCTTCATGCCCTTCTCGATGAGGAACGCGGTCACGCCGCGCGCGCCCAGCTCGGGCTCGGTCTTGGCGTAGACCACCAGCGTGTCGGCGTCGGGGCCGTTGGTGATCCACATCTTGCTGCCGTTGAGCACGTAGTACCCGCCCTTGTCCTCGGCACGCAGCTTCATCGAGATCACGTCGGACCCCGCGCCGGGCTCGCTCATCGCCAGCGCGCCCACGTGCTCGCCGCTGATCAGCTTCGGCAGGTACTTCGCCTTCTGCGCGGCGCTGCCGTTGCGCTTGATCTGGTTGACGCACAGGTTGCTGTGCGCGCCGTAGCTCAGCCCGACCGATGCGCTGGCGCGGCTGATCTCCTCCATCGCGACCATGTGCGCGAGGTAGCCCATGTTCGCGCCGCCGTATTCCTCGGGCACGGTGATGCCGAGCACGCCGAGCTCGCCCATCTTGCGCCACAGGTCCATCGGGAACTGGTCTGCGGCGTCGATCCCGGCGGCGCGCGGCGCGATCTCGGCGTCGGCGAAGGCGCGCACCGCGTCGCGCAGCGCGTCGATGTCGTCGCCGAGCATGAAGTTCAGGCCGGGAAGCTGGCTCATCGGAGGTCTCCTGGAGAGGGCGGTCAGCCGGCGATGCCGCGGCCGACGACGGTCATCATCGTCGCCGACATCGTCGCGATCAGTGTGTGCGTGTCGCCGCCGGCCTCGTGCTGGTACGCGCGCCCGTCGACGACGCTGATCGTGCGCCCGGCCTTGGTCACCCGGCCCTCGAGGCGCAACCAGGGCCCGCGCGCCGGCGCGAGCAGGTTGACCTTGAACTCGATCGTCAGCACCGCCGCGTCGGCCGGCATCAGCGAGAACGCCGCGTAGCCGCACGCCGAGTCCAGCGCCGTCGAGACGATGCCGGCGTGCACGAAGCCGTGCTGCTGCGTCAGCTCGGGGCGGTGGCGCATCGTGATGACGACGTGGCCGGGCTCGACGGTGTCGAGCACGGCGCCGAGCGTGTGCATCGCCTGCTGGCGCGCGAACGACTCGCGCAACCGTTGCACGTAGCCAGGGTCCGCGGGGATCGGGTGGGCCATGCGGTGCGTCCTGTCGGGCTCGATTTACGTTTACGTAAACGTTAATTGTACGCGGCCGCGCGGCGCGGATCAGACCGGGGCGCGGTCGCCGCGGCGTGCCGGCACGCCCAGCGCGGCGAGCAGCCTCTGGCAGCGCGCCTCGTGCTGGGCGATCTCCTCGAGCGTGACGCGGATGTCGTCGAGCTGGCGCTCGAGCTGCACGCGGTGCGCACGCAGCACCTGCAGGAAGGCCTGCAACTGCGGCGCGGTGTCGGCCGGCGACTCGTACATCTCGACCAGTTCCTTCACCTCCGACAGGCTCAGCCCCAGCCGCTTGCCGCGCAGCGTCAGCTTCAGCCGCGTGCGGTCGCGGTGCGTGTAGACGCGGTTGCGCCCGGCGCGTGCCGGCTGCAGCAGCCCCATGTCCTCGTAGAAGCGGATCGCCCGCGGCGTCACGTCGAATTCCTGCGCCAGCTCGGTGATCGTGTAGGTGCGGCCGGGCGCAGCCTCGGCACGGGCGGTGGCGGTCATGGCTACACTCGGTTGACGTTTACGTCAATGTAAAGCAAACCGCGATGCCCAACGCCGACGAGCACCGGCTGCACTACCCGCTGGCCGACGCGGTGCCGGCGCCCGGCACGGTGCTCGAGGTCGCGCCGGGGCTGCGTTGGGTGCGCATGGGGCTGCCGTTCGCGCTCGACCACGTCAACCTCTGGCTGCTGCGCGACCGCGCCGACGACGGCCGCGAAGGCTGGGCCGTCGTCGACTGCGGCATCACCAGCGACGCGACGCGCAACGCCTGGGAGCGTGTGTTCGCGCAGGGGCTCGACGCGCTGCCGGTGCTGCGCGTGATCGTCACGCACATGCACCCCGACCACATCGGGCTGGCGCACTGGCTGACCGAGCGCTGGGGTGCGCGGCTGTGGATCAGCGCGACCGACTACCACGCGGCGCGCATCGGCAGCCAGTCGACCACCGGCTTCGGCGGTGACAGCGCGGCGGCGTTCTTCGCCGCGCATGGGCTGATCGACCCCGACGCGGTGGCGAAGGTGCGTGCGCGCGCCGGCTACTACCCGAGCCTGGTGCCGGCGGTGCCGGCGCAGTACCGCCGGCTGATCGACGGCCTGACGCTGCGCATCGGCGACCACCACTGGCGCTGCATCGCCGGCTACGGGCACGCGCCCGAGCACATCGCGCTGCACTGCGCGGCGCTCGGCGTGCTGATCTCCGGCGACATGGTGCTGCCGCGCATCAGCACCAACGTCAGCGTCTACGACGCCGAACCCGAGGCGGACCCGCTGCCGATGTATCTGGCGTCGCTCGAGCGCCTGCGCGCGCTGCCGGCCGACACGTTGGTGTTGCCGTCGCACGGCAGGCCGTTCATCGGGCTGCATGAACGCATCGACCAGCTGCGCGCGCACCACGATGCGCGGCTGGCCGATACGCTGACCGCCTGCCGCGCGCGCCCGACCAGCGCGCACGACCTGCTGCCGGTGCTGTTCCATCGCGCACTCGACCTGCACCAGACGACCTTCGCGATGGGCGAGGCGATCGCACACCTGCACGCGCTGTGGTGCGCCGGCCGGCTCGAGCGCCGGCGCGGCGACGACGGCATCTGGCGCTTCGCCGCGGCCTGACCCGCGACGCGGCCCCTGCGCCGGTGGCCACCGGCGCAGGGGCCGCGTCGCGGGACTCAGTCGACCGGCGGCAACGGGTGGTCGCGCAGCGCCCGGCGCGTGCGTTCGTAGTCGGGCAGCACCGAGCGCACGACGTCCCAGAACGCGGGGCTGTGGTTCATCTCGCGCAGGTGCGCCAGTTCGTGCGCGACGACGTGGTCGATGCTCGCCAGCGGCAGGTGCACCAGCCGCCAGTGCAGACGGATCGAGCCGTCGGCGCTCGCGCTGCCCCACCGCGTGGTCGCCGAGCTCAGCGACAGGCGCGTCGTGCGCACGCCCAGCCGCGGCTCGAAGTGGCGGCAGCGCTCCTCGAACACGCGCCTGGCCTGGCGCTGCAGCCAGCCGTGCACCGCGTCGCGGATCTGCTCGGGCGCGGCATGCGCCGGCAATCCGATGCGCAGCACCAGCCGCGCGATGCCGGGCAGCGCCTGCGCGCCGGCGTCGAGCACCGCACCGGCCACGCGCGGGTCGAGCAGCAGGATCACCGGCTCGCCGAGGAACGGCAGCGTCGCGCCGTCGCGCCACTCGATGCGCAACGCGTCCTGGCGGCGCTGGCGCTCGGCCTGCTCGTGCAGCTTGCGCAGCACCCAGTCGGCCTTCGTGCGCAGCGCGGCGTCGATCTCGCCGACGCCCACCCAGCGCGGCGCGCTGACCGTCAGCCCCTCGGCGCCGACGACGAAGCCGATGCTGCGCCGCCGCGCGCGGCGCAGCGCGTAGGCCACGCGGTGGCCGCCGAGTTCGACCTCCCGCCGGGCCTGCGGGTGGCGAAACGCCGGTGGCGGCGCGAAGGCGTCGACGACTGCGGGCGCGGCAGGCGCATCGTCGCGCGGCAGCGTCGCAGGCGCGTCGAACAGCGACAACTGGGCCGGTGCGTGGGCGCGCGCGCGGGGCATGGCACCGATTCTAGGAACGCACCGCCGGTGACGCATCGGCGTAGGCCTGCGGGTCGAGGCGGCGCATCTGCACCTCGATCCACTGCTCGACCTCGCGCATCAGTTCGTCGGCCTCGCGCCCGGCCACCGGGATCGGCCGGCCGATGACGACGTCGATCGTGCCCGGGCGCAACCGGAAGCTGCGCCGCGGCCAGCACTTCGCCGAGCTGACGGCGATCGGCACGATCGGCGTGCCGGTGGCGATCGCCAGCCGCGCCGCGCCGGTCTTGTAGGTGCCCTGGCCGCCGCGCGGCGTGCGCGTGCCTTCGGGGAACATGATGACCCACACGCCTTCGGCCATCAGCCGTCGCCCCTGCTCGGCGACCTTGTTCCAGGCCTCGGCACGCTTGCTGCGGTCGATGTGGATCATGTCCAGCCGTCCCATCGCCCAGCCGAAGAACGGGATCAGCAACAGCTCGCGCTTGAACACGTAGGCCAGCGGGTGCGGCATGATCGTCGGCAGCGCGAAGGTCTCCCAGGTTGACTGGTGCTTCGGCGCGAGCAGCACCGACGCGAGCCCGTCGGCCGCGGTCGGCAGGTGCTCGAGCCCGCTCACGCGGTGGCGCACGCCGCAGATCGCGCGCGCACCCCAGATCGCGACGCGCAGCCAGCCGACGCACATCCAGTACAGCGCCGGCCCGCGCACGACCACCGAGGCCACCAGCACCGCCAGCGCCCAGGGCATCACCGTGAGCGCGAGGAACAGCACGTACGCCAGCGAGCGCAGCGCCGCCAGCGCCCCGGCCATCAGCCCAGGCCCCCGTGCCCCGAGTCGAGCGCGTTCGGGTTCTCGCGACGCAGCAGGTCGTCGGCGAAGGCGGCGAGGTCGGCGTGGATGCGCGCTGCCGGCACCTGCTCGACGATGGCCTGCAGCTGCGCCTCGTCGAGCGACGCGGCGCGCCCGCTCATCACCAGGTGCGGCTCGCAGCCCGCGGCCTGCGCCGCCTGCAGGTCGCGCAGCGTGTCGCCGACCATCGGCGTCTGGCGCAGGTCGACGCCGTAGCGCTTCGCGATGTCGAGCATCATGCCCGGCAGCGGCTTGCGGCAGTCGCACGACTCCTCGGGCGCGTGGGGGCAGAAGAACACCGCGTCGATGCGCCCGCCCTGCGCGGCCAGCAGCTTCATCATCTGCGCGTGCACGGCGTTCAGCGAGGCCATGTCGAACAGCCCGCGCCCGATGCCCGACTGGTTGGTCGCCACGACGACGTGCCAGCCGTGCTGGTTCAGCCGCGCCACCGCCTCGAGCGCGCCCGGGATCGGCCGCCACTCGTGCGGCTCCTTCACGTGGTCCTCGCGGTAGACGTTGAGGATGCCGTCGCGGCCGACGATGATCAGACGCGGCGACGTCGTCATGTCAGT